>SXOY01000249.1 GCA_005776545.1 Planctomycetia bacterium
AACTGGTTGAAACGCAGCCGCAGTTCAAGCGGTTGGAGATTCCGACACCGTTTCACCCCGATCCAGCGAAGCTGGCGGCGGCGGAGCAGGCGGCACTTTCGCTGGTGAAAGAGGTTTTCGGCGAGTGATGGACCACCATACAGTTGTGCATGTCCACCATTTCCACGCATTCTACCGGTACCGCTGTGCAGATTGAACCAAAGCCCACAACTTCGACTGATCTGATTCGCGCACAGATACACGCTGTGCTTGGGGATATTACGAAGTTGCGGCGAGATCTGCATTCGCATCCGGAACTGGCGTTTGAAGAACATCGGACAAGCAAAGTCATTCAGGCAGAACTTACCAAATTGAATATTCCGTTCAAGGCTGGTTTGGCGCGCGGGACAGGGGTTGTGGCGCACCTGGCCCCCACTACTGCTGCGGCGAAAGATGATCCGGCGGTTGCGCTCCGCGCTGATATCGATGCGCTGCCGATTCAGGAACAGACTAAGAAGCCATATGCAAGCTGTACGAACGGGGTCATGCACGCGTGTGGACACGATGGTCACACGGCGATGTTGCTTGGTGCAGCGCGCGTTCTTTCTCAGCTATCGCATCGTCCGCAGCCAGTAACGTTTGTTTTTCAGCCCGCGGAAGAGCATGGTGGCGGCGGACAGGTGTTGTGTCAGGAAGGGATCATGAAAGGCTCTGCAGGCGGCGGAATTGGCCCGGCGATTGGGAGAATTTACGGGCAGCATGGGTGGCCCAGCGTGCCGCTGCACACGGTTGCAAGTCGCAAAGGGCCGATGCTCGCGAACTGTGATGAATTTTATATTACTATCAACGGAGTACAGGCACACGGTGCGTATCCACATCTTGGGCGCGATCCGATTCTCGCGGGCGCACATATCATTGCCGGGCTCCAATCAATAGCATCACGCAGCGTTGGCCCGCTTGACAGCGTTGTCTGTACCGTCGGACAGTTTCATGCCGGTACCGCCACCAACATTATCCCCCAGACCGCACGCCTTGAGGGTACTGTTCGCACACTTAGAGCCGAGACCACGATTCTTGCAAAGGAGCGGGTTTTCGAAATTGTTGAAAACACTTCAAAGGCATTTGGTTGTACCGCGGAAATTGATTGGCAGGATGGATATCCCGTGACGTTCAATGATTTCGGGTTGACCGATACGTTTTTTGAAATCGCGCGGTCAACGCTGGGCACGCCTCGCGTGCAGGAACTTTCTGAGCCGACGATGGGCGGCGAGGATTTCAGCTTTTACGGGCAGCATGTTCCCGCGTGTTTCTTCATGCTTGGGCTGAAGCCTGCGGGCGTGACACAGATGCCGTCACTTCATCAACCGGATTTTGACTTCAATGACGATGCGCTTGCGACTGGGATAGAGATGTTTGTGAACCTCGCGCTGAGGGGTTAAGGCACATTTGCGTGGCTGATGATCCTGACAACCGAGCGATAGATGCGCACGGCATGATGCCCAAAGACACGCCGCCGGCGTGGGGCGAGGAGGCGTTTGACCAGCGGATGGTGCGGCTTTCAAAGAAGGCGCGGGAGCTGGCGGATGTGCCGGGCGTATATCTGATGAAGGACTCCGGCGGCACAGTGATCTATGTGGGTAAGGCGCTGAGATTGCCTGACAGAGTATCGAGTTACTTTGTACCATCGGCAGAGCTGGGGTACAAGAAGCAGCCCATGCTTGATGTGGTGCATGATTTTGATGTATTGGAGTGCGAGGGAGAATGGGAGGCGTTGCTGGCGGAAAACCGGTTGATCAAAGACATTCATCCACGATTCAATGTGCGATTGACGGATGACAAGACGTTTCCATATCTGGTGGTGACGATGCGGGAAGATTTTCCGCGTGTGTTTGTGACGCGCAATCCGAGCGGTGTCGGTGATGAGAATGAAACGCAGTTGCTGAAGGGCGCGAAGGTTTTTGGACCATTTACTCAGGTAGGTGCGTTACGTGAAGCGGTGCAGGTGTTACAGCGCGTATTCAAATTTCGCACGTGCTCAATTGACATTGTTGATCAGGATCCAAAGAACAGGTTTTTCAGGCCGTGTCTGTTACACGCGATCAATCAGTGCACTGCTCCGTGCGCGGACAACGTGTCACTCACTGTGTACGGCGAGGATATTGGGAGATTCGTGCGGTTTCTGGAGAGCAAGCGGAGTGTGATGTTGCGGGAAATGCGGCAGGAGATGGAGGCCGCGGCGAAAGAACTAAATTTTGAGCGGGCGGCGATTGTGCGGGATCAACTGAGCGCGATCGAGAAACTTGAAGAGCGAGGACAGCGTTCGGAAGGGTGGCAGCCGGAAACTGAGATCTCGATTATTGATCCAGAGGGCGGACTTGCATCGCTGCAAAGGACGCTTGGTATTGAGACTTCAATTCGGTGTGTTGAGGCGATTGATATCGCACACTTGCAGGGCGGCGAGACAGTTGGGAGCAAGGTGTGCTTTGTGGATGGGAAGCCGCTGAAGAGCGAATATCGGAGGTATCGCATCAAGACGGTGGAGAACAACGACTACTTTGCAATTCGGGAGGTCGTGAGTCGGCGCTATCGTGAAGCAGGCGAAGGTCATGAGTTGTACCCCGATGTCATTTTGATCGACGGTGGATTGGGGCAGTTGCATGCCGCGTTGGAGGCGTTTGAGCAACTGGGTATCAGGCCGCCGATGGTGATAAGCCTGGCCAAGAAGGAAGAACTGATTTATGTACAGCAAAAGTCAGAGCCTGTGAAACTGGGAAGAGATAACCTGGGGCTGCGGTTATGTCAGGCGATTCGGGATGAGGCACATCGGTTTGCCCAGCACTATCACCATGTGTTGCGGCGGAAAAAGACGCTTGGCGAAGAATGAGATGCCGCCGTTGTCGGAACCGCGTGATCGGTCATACTGAAACCGATACCCTTGGGTATGGCGAATTCAAATCTCAGTCACGGTGAAATAGCACGATCAATCGCAGAGGTCGCTTTACTTCGTGGGACGTTTACTTTGCGATCGGGACGTGTAAGTAATTTCTATCTTGACAAATATTTGTTTTCAACACGGCCGGAGCTGCTAGATCAGATTGGTGAATTGCTCGCCAAACGTGTGAAGGAAGTTGAGAAGACAATTGGAGCGAAGGTGGTTCGATTGGCGGGCGCGGAACTGGGGGGCATTCCACTGGTGACAGTCACGAGCCTGAAAACAGGCTTGCCATGTGTATTTGTTCGGAATAAGAAGAAGGAATATGGCACTTCCAAACAGTTGGAAGGGGTCATAAACAAAGGTGACATTACAGTTTTGGTCGAAGATGTTGCGACGACGGCGGGTCAGGCGATAGAGGCCGCTGAATCGTTGCGAGAATCTGGAGCGGATGTGCGTGCGATCATTGCCACCATTGACCGCCAGGAAGGCGCACGAGAAAATGTTGAGAAAGCTGGATTCATCTTTGAATCACTTTTTACAAAGGCTGATCTGGGTATCAACGAATAATCAGTATGCGAATCTTGCAAAGATGCGATTGACGCAATAACATTGCGCAGGTAGCAAGGCCGTGTTTTGACGCGCCTTCTTTCAATAATCGCATTTGGAGTACTGCACATGGCAAAGTCAAAGAAGTCTGGATCATCTCTCGGAGGAGCTTCGGCCGCGGATCTCGCGAAGGAAGTGGCAAAGCGGCATCAGCGTGTGGCTGCGCTCAAGAGCAAACGCAACAAACTGCTGCTTGAGATTCGCGATATGGATGAGCAGATCCGGGCAGAAGGCGGATCGCTGCACGGCGCAAGCATTCACGCGTTCGCGTCGGGCGATATGCCTTCCCAGGGCCGCAAGCGGTTCATGAACAAGTCCAATCTCCCTGACGCAATGGCAGCAACGATGAAGGGCAAAGAGCTTGGCGTGACCGAAATCGCCTATGCCGTTGTGAACAACGGATATAAGACGACCGCCGCCAATTTCCGCACAATTGTCAACCAGACGCTGATTCGCCTTCCCGGCCGGTTCAAGAAGGTTCGTCGTGGCGTGTACACGTCAAAGGGCTGAATCGTCAACGCAGGTATCGCAAAACTATGACCCCCGGGAACTCCTTGTGAATTCCCGGGGGTTTGTTGTTAATGAAAGCGGATACATCACATTATGTGCATTTTCTAAATTTCTCGACGAGTCCGTCGAAATGATCAATGTCATAATATTCAATCATGATTCGTCCGGCGGTCATTCCTTTACGACCAACGCGAGGCTGTATCTCCACTTTTGTACCAAGTACTTCCCCAATCTGGCGAGCAAGGTCGGCGAGGATAATCAGGGTCTTATCTGTTGCTGCATTTTGATGAGCCGCGGCTAGTTCCTGACCGACGCCCCCGAGCTTTCGGGTGCGAATCGCTGATTGCCATTTCTTGACTTCAATTTCCGTGGTCTTGACGCTCCAGCCGCTTGCCGCAGCACGTTTGCCGAGAATAACGCGTCCACGCTGATCCTGGCTCAATTCTGGCTCCGACTCAAGAGAGAGCAATATCTTGGCGTGACCGTTAGAAAGATCACCGCGAGCCACAAGATCCTGAAGCACGGGTTCCAACTCGGTCAGGCGGATCAGATTGGCAATGGTTGAGCGGTCGACTCCGACGCGCTCGGCAATCTCAGACTGGGTCATTCCAAATTGCTCGCCAAGGGCGCGAAATGCGAGGGCCTTATCGATCGGATTGAGATCTTCACGCTGAACGTTTTCAACAATGGCCCATTGGGCACTGTCGCTGTCGGACAATTCACGGATAACCGCTGGAACAGTTCGCAGCCCTGCTTCGGAAGCCGCCCGCCAACGCCGCTCGCCAGCCACCAATTCCCAGGTCGCCCCTGCAGCCGAGCCATGCCCCCCCACTACTCCCCCGCTCACCGATTGAGTGAGCGGCCGCACGACAATTGGCTGCATGACGCCGCTCGTTTTGATCGATGCTGCCAATTGAGCGATTGTGGCATCGTCTATATGTCGGCGCGGTTGAAAACGATTGGGGATGATATCCGCGATCGGAATATGAACCAACCCGTCTGTCTGGTGAGTAGACGGACCGGTATGTTCATTGACAACTGAGGTCTCTACGTGGACTACCTGAACAGGGGTATGCACAGAAAGTAGACTGCTGAGGCCCCTTCCGAGTTTTTTTGGCTTATCCATGAATCGCTTCCTTGCTTGTTGTAGCAGTGTAGCACGAACTGGCCTGCGAGTGTTGTGTGAAACTGGCGAAATTGGAACTTCTGCGAGTTTGCATCAAATTATTTGATTGAGCGGTCAGCGATGATTCGAGCTTGCTTGTCCGATGAAACTGCAATGTCAGAGCGACACTTCGACCAACACGCGAATGCGTTCCACGTGGAACCAAGGCCGGATGCACTGCTGGATATTCAACTTGCTGACCTTCAGCGACTCGCATCGCTCGGTGTCTTGACTGCGGCGGTACTGCATGAGATCAACAACGCGCTCACGCCCGCGATGACATACTCGCAGCTGGCACTTGCCAATCCTGGTGACGCTGTTTTGATGAAAAAGGCACTCGAGCGTGCGGTTTCAGGTATCAAACATGCCAATCGAATTGCGGAATCGACGCTTGGATTGGCAATGCCGTCGGAGCGCGAGAGCAAACGCGCGTGTGATACATGTGCCACCGCGGCAATTGAAACGGTTCAGAGTTCTGTTTCAACAATTGCATGCCAAGCTGGAGTTTCGGTGGTTACAGCATGTGACCATGGAATTCGTTTGGCCATGGATCCAATGGAACTCGAGCAGGTTCTCGTGAATCTCGTCAAAAACTCGATCTGTGCGTCTCAAATAGGTGGGGTGGTTCACATTCGCTGTTCCACGCAGAACATCACGCAATCGGCGGTAATTGAGGTGGTTGATGAAGGTGTCGGTGTTTGTGCTTCTATTCGCGAGAAGTTGTTTCGTCCGCTGGCGACGGGTCGGGTTGATGGCCACGGGATAGGTTTGATGGTCTCCCGACGACTCATTGAAGCGGCGGGGGGAAAACTGGATTTCGATAGCGAGCACTCGCCAGGCGCGAGATTTGTGATCCAGTTGCCCATTAAATAATATTGTAGTATATAATAATTATAGCAACAGTGTAGCAGGCACTTGTGTCAACAAAAAAAGCCCGACTTTCGTCGGGCCTCTGTTTATTTGATTGTCGGATTGTGGATCAGCAACCGAGTGAGAATGCATCGACGAAATCGAGGTAGTCGAAGAAGTCGATGACGGTGTCGCCGTTGAAATCTGCAGATGGGTCGTTTGCCGAGAAGGCGTCGACAAAATCGAGGTAATCGAAGAAGTCGACGACGGTGTCGCCGTTGAAGTCCGCCGCACAACTGGGTGAACCGTTGCCTGGAATTGGCAGGTTGGTCAGGTCGAGCGAGCCATTGTTCTTGAAGTAGTACAACTTGGCGGTTCCGGTGACTGGGGCGGTGTTGGTTGTGACGGAGAACGTTGCCGCGGTTGAGTAGCGAAGGGCAGAGGAGTTAGAGTTCTG
>SXOY01000250.1 GCA_005776545.1 Planctomycetia bacterium
ACTCAATTGCGTTCCGGCGGTTGGACTCTCAACAGGGCGCTGACGCTTCCTGTTCTTTAAGCGGTGATCTATTTTGGCGGATCGATGTGGTGGCTGCAGAGATTTAGACTGGACGAGTTCTCACTTGCCCGTGTAGTCGATCATGCGAGCAATCTCGTTTCGCAACTGGCTCCGCGGCACAACTCGATCTACGAAGCCCGCCTTTTTCAGGAACTCAGCGCGCTGGAATCCTTCGGGCAGTTCCTGGCGGATTGTTTGTTGGATCACGCGTGGGCCTGCGAAACCGATGAGGGCGTTGGGTTCAGCGATGATGAGGTCGCCGAGCATTGCGAAGGATGCGGTTACGCCGCCGGTTGTGGGATCTGTGAGTACTGAGATAAACAGGCCGCCGGCATCGTCGTAGCGAGCAAGGGCGGCGGAGGTCTTGGCCATCTGCATCAAGCTCAGGCCCGCTTCCTGCATGCGTGCGCCGCCGGAGCCGGAGACGATGATGAGGGGGAGGTTGGAGCGGGTGGCTTCTTCGATCGCGCGAGTGATTGTTTCGCCGACGACTGAGCCCATTGAGCCCATCATGAAATCAAGGTCGAGTACCACGAGCATGACCTCGCGACCCTTGACGAATCCGCGGCCCGCTTTGATCGCATCTTTCTGGCCACTCTTGAGCTGTTCAGCGCGAATGCGGTCGGGGTATGCCTTGAGGTCTCTGAATTTCAGCGGATCGGTTGCTTCGAGATTGCTGAACATTTCCTGGAATGTGTCAGGGTCGCAGATCTGTGCGACGCGTTCGAGCGCGCCGATGCGGAAGTGGTGCTGGCAATCTGGGCAAACATCGAGATTGTTCTCGAGCTGCTGCTTGTAGAGCATGTGAGCGCATGAGGGACAACGAAGCCAGAGTCCTTCTGGGATCGATGCCTTCTTCTTGTCCGCGAATACATCGCTCCAAGTTCTTGATACTGTTTTGCTCATGGATTCCTTCCTAGTTCGAGGCTCTGACGGCGGTTGCGGTTTCCCGCGACTGCTGCACCAAAGGGACTCTCCGAGTTTGCCTTTAATGCGTTGGCTTAGCGCGTTCCTATCACAGTAGTACGATACCTTAAATCGGCTGACTGCACCGAAAGCCACTCGACACAAGGGCTTGTTTCAACCAGATCCCAAACACCGGTGATTGCTTCGTTACGAAGTTTGGAGCGGACAAGCGCGAGGGCGATTGGCCGCAGAATCACAGCTATTCCTTGGGAACCCTTGCTCCCGATTCCAGAAGTCAGTGCTTTGAGGATTCGCTGTTGGGCTTCTTCAAATGGCTCGGCATCCGGGGGCACAATGCTGGCGGGATCATCTTTCCAGGCGCGATAGACAGACCCGAAGCGGGCTTCGAGTTCTTCCTCGCGCTGGCCTTCCCAAAGTCCCAGACTTGGCTCGGCCAGGCCTTCGATTGACTGGATTTTGGAGTTTCCAAGCCGCTGTGAAACTATGGCAGCGGTCGCTTTGCATGCATCATCTGGTCCACATAGGACAAGCGCGACTTTGGTGGAGGCAAGCTTTGAGCAATCAGCCTGGGCGGCCTTGCGGCCCTCTTCGCAGAGGGGGAGGTCAGCGCAACCCTGGACGCGGCCTTGGCAATCCCAGTCTGTGAGACCAGATCGGACGAGCAGCAATGATGTTCGATCACCCATTGTGAGGCTGGCGATACCAGCAACTCCCGCCGCGACGTTACGGATTTGAGGTTCCTGCACCGATCGCGGCCGGGCAGGAGGAACGGATAGTCTAGCACATTGGGCAGAAACCGCGCATGTGCAGACCGGGTCTAGTTGCTAAATCGGGGTTTCGACTAACTAACGCATACCTAAATCTTATGCCGTTCGGGTGTTACCGGAGGCAAATCCCCTGAGGTTGGGGTACGAGAACTGCGCGTTACGCGGCGGTTTGACCGGATTAGGCATTGGCGGTTGACCCCCTGACAAGAGTCCAACTGACAATACTCTGGCTCATGGAAGTTGAGTCCGTTCAGTTTGAGCAGGCAGATGGGGTGCGCGAGGTGCTGCACCAGTATTGGGGATTCGATCAACTGAGGCCGTTGCAGGGTGAGTCAATCGCGGCAACGCTTGCGGGACGGGATTCGGTCACGATTCTGCCAACCGGCGGCGGCAAGTCACTGTGCTTTCAGGTACCCGCGCTGGTGAGTGGGAAGTTGACGCTGGTGGTATCGCCCCTGATCGCGTTGATGCAGGATCAGGTTGCGGGATTGAAGTTGGCGGGCGTTCCCGCGGCGGCGATGCACGGCAATATGAGTCCGCAGGAGCGAGGCGAGATTCGGGATGACTTGCGGAATGGGAAGTTGAAGTTGTTGCTCGCTGCGCCTGAGCGGATTTTGATGCCGGATTTTCTTTCGTTTGTGAGTCGATTGAACATCGGACATATCGCGATTGATGAGTCGCACTGCATTAGCCAATGGGGACATGACTTTCGGCCAGAGTATCGGCGGCTGCGAGAATTGCGGGATGTGTTGCCGCGGATTGCGATGGGCGCGTATACGGCGACTGCTACGCCGCGGGTGAAGCATGACATTGTGGAGCAACTGGGATTGCGCGATCCGGCGATTTTTGTGGGGTCGTTTGATCGGCCGAATTTGACGTATCGCGTTGTGCCGCGGATGAGTGCGGTGAAGCAGGTGGTTGAAGCGTTGCAGCGGCATGAGGGTCGGGCGGCGATTGTGTATTGCATCAGCCGGCGGGATACTGAGGAAATGGCGGCAGCGCTGAAAGCTGCGAAGATACACGCGGCGGCGTATCACGCTGGATTGAAGCCGGAACAGCGCAGCAAAGTGAGCGATCATTTCAAGAGTGAGCGGCTGGATGTTGTGTGCGCGACGGTGGCGTTTGGAATGGGGATTGATCGCGGCGATGTGCGGTGCGTGGTGCATGCGGCGATGCCGAAGTCGATTGAGCATTATCAGCAAGAGACAGGGCGAGCTGGTAGAGATGGTTTGCCGGCAGAGTGTTTGTTGCTGTATTCCTCGGCAGATTTCCAGAAGTGGAAGATGTTGATGGAACGCGGGGCGGAGGAATCTGAGGCGGAAGATGCGAAGGAAATGCTACCGGGGCAGCTTGCGCTTTTGGCACAGATTCAGCGGTTTGCATCATCGATGACGTGTCGGCATCGGGCGTTGACTGAGTACTTTGGGCAGGAATACACCAAGGGTTTGTGCAGTGCGTGTGACTGCTGTCTTGCGGAACTTGAGCCGATTGCTGATGCGCAGGATACCGCACGCAAGATCATTTCTTGTGTAGTGCGTGTGGGCCAGAGTTTCGGAGCTGCGCACGTCGCCGATGTTTTGCTTGGGTCAAAGGCAGCACCGATTGTGAATCGCGGGCATCATGAGTTGAGCACACACGGATTGCTGAAGGGCATGCGGCGGGATCTGGTATTGAGTTGTATTAATCAACTGGTGGATTCGGGCGACCTGGTGCGAAGTGAGGGGCAGTATCCGATTTTGCAGATGGGGCATGCAGCACAGGAAGTTTTGCGGAATGAGCGGATGATCTCGCTGGTGAAGCCCAAGAGCGTGTCGGCGACTGAACAGCGGAAGATTGAGGCGAAAGTTGAGGCCGCCCCACTTACGGATGCGGAGCGCGGGTTGTTTGAGGCGCTGCGGGTGCTTCGGCGTGAGATTGCAGATGAACGGAAGTTGCCAGCGTTCCTTATATTCTCAGACGCGACGCTAGAAGAAATCAGCCGGATGCGGCCGGGGTCTACTGAGAAGTTGATGCTGGTGCATGGAGTGGGTGTGAAGAAAGCGGCGGACTTTGGGCGGCGGATGGTGGAGTGTGTCGGGGAGTATTGCCGCGGAAATGGGCTGGATCTGGATCCGAGAGTTGAGGCATCGCGACCTGCGCCGACGGTTGCGGTGAAGACGTTTTTCAAGCATGAGCAGGTGCGGGGCAGAAGGCGGTAATGGGGTAGCGCTTCAAGCACAGCGAATCTATGCGGAACGGCGTCTTTGCCACAGAGGCACAGAGACACAGAGAAAGACAAGAGCTTGAATATGGAAATACCGGAATCAAAACAAGAGAGTCACCGCTCACAACACCATGTTCCCGCTATGCAGAAGTGAATCGGACTTAATCGACGAAGATGCAGGCATATCCTGATGTATGCCAAAGGGTGATTATTTATCGAAGCATCAGCAGGGAATTGTCAATCGGTATTACTCGAATATCGATGGGATTACTGTGACTAAATTGCAGGAATTGTCCTCGGAGATTTATCTGGCGAGCACGGATAAGGCCAAAGACAAGTTGTGGAAGAGCGTTGAGTTGTGGCTGGGGAAGACTTCGCTGGAGGCCGCAGTGCGGGAGCGTGTGATCGAGAAACGCGATCCGAAGTTGTTGGCTGAGTTTGTGAACAAGCTATCAAAGTGATTAGCAAAATGATTGGAGCATTGAGTGAGCGTGCTGGGAATTGATATCGGCGGGACGAGCCTGAAAGTCGTGTGCGTGGAAGATGGCGAAGTTGTCTGGGAGCGGCAGAGCGAGCGATATCAACGGCCAACTTTTCCACAACTTGAGGCGAGCCTGGTGAAATGCCTGGATGGGGCGCGGGGTGAAATTATTGGGCTTTGTGCGCCGGGAGCATTTGATGTTTCGCGCGGAATGGTGACCGCTTCGGCGAATATGCCGTGTCTGGTGGGAGTTGAACTTGCGAAATGGATCAAGAGGATTGCTGGCGACAATGCGAAAGTTGTTGTTGAAACGGATGTGTATTCGACCGCGATGAGTATCTGGCGCGAGCGGTTTGGGCGTGGGCGGATGTGTGTGATTGCGCTGGGGACTGGCGTCGGGATGAGTATTTTGACGGATGGGCAGCGGCTTTTGATCAATGGAAAGTCGTCGGGGCATTTGGGACAAATTGATGTGACGCTTGATGATGAGCCGCCGGTCGTTGGAACAGATGGTGGTAAGGGCGGGCTTGAGGGGTATATTGGATTAGCCGCGTTGCAGGCGAGGTATGGAGAAGATGTTGCTGGGTCGATCGCGAAATTCAATGAGCGTTCAGCGCCGTTGCGAGCGCTCGCGAGAGCGATCCGAATTGTACATGCTATTTATCGACCGGATGAAATTGTGCTTGCTGGGGGCGTGGGAATTATGCTCAAGGCTGCGGCGGTTCCGCTGGAAGTGCTTGTGCTGGATGGGTTGACGAATCTGGCGCGGCCGCATTGGAAGCTGCGATTTGCGGGGAGTGCGTTTCATGCGGCACGCGGGGTTGCGATGCTGGCGAGTGAGGGTTAAGCCTGAACTGGGGCGAGTTTGAATTTCCGATAGACGATAATGCCGATCACGAGGCCAAGGACAATGCCGAGTAACTGACCGATTGCGCCGGCTCTTTCAGCGACTTTGGTGGTTGGCGCGATTGGGCGAAACTCTGCTCCGCGATCAAAGCGGAAGCTGTCGTTGATCGCTTCGAATTCAGGAGAATACTTGGCGAACTGAGATTCAGGGACGTAGTTATTGACTTGAATGATCACCTCTTCGCCAAAGTAGCCAGTACTGACGCCTTTGATTATCTCTCCTCTTGCATCAGTCATCGAGAAGTTCATTGTCATGCGATTGCGAGCGCGATCGACAATCCAGCCATCGGCGTTGATCTCGCTTGGAATATCAGAGATCTTCGTCCCGGCGTCGCGAGTCTCCTTGGAAGTATCGACTGCATTGAACATCTTCTCAACACCGTCATAATTATTGCCTTTGAGGCGAATATTGGTTTCTTGGATCACTATGAAAGGCGGGACAAGAGGATTCTTGAGGTCTTTGGTGAATGCGGCAACGTAACGGAAATTACGGTCCTTGAGGCGGGCGGACAATTCATCGATTTCCTTAATATCCGCATCGCCCACTTTGAACCAACCAGGTGGCAACGTGATGGTGAAGCGGCGGACAGCATCGCGGTACTCATCCGCGCCAGCGACTAGCGTCAGGATCAGGGAAAGGAACGCAGCAACTATTTTCAAGGTTGTGGCTCCCGTGGTGAAGAATCAGAAGGAAGAGGAGAAGCAAAGAACACCGGCAAGAGTGCCGGTGCCACGCTGCAAAAACCAACGGGTCTGCTTTCGCAGGCCCGTTGAAGGTAGGACTATTTGTCCAACATGCCGAGTTGTGACATGATGAAGATGCGCGTATCGACCTGATCGCGGAGACGGAGGTTCAGGGGTTTTCCCTGACCATGGCCGGCTTCGCGGTCAACCCAGAGGATGACTGGGGCATCCTTAGGATCACTTGCAGTAGCGGCCTGCATTGCTGCGGCCATTTTGCGAGCGTGGAGCGGGTGCACGCGAGTGTCGTTTTCACCAGCGGTGAACATGATCGCGGGGTATTTCACACCCTTTTTGATATTGTGATAGGGCGAGTACGCTGTGATCCACTTGTACGCGTCCATGCCTGAATCAGCATCGCCATATTCAGGAACCCAGTAGCGAGCCATGAGGAAGTGCTGGTAGCGGACCATGTCGAGCAGGGGCACCTGACAGATGATGGCCTTGAAAAGGTCGGGGCGCTGCGTCATCATCGCGCCCATGAGGAGGCCGCCGTTTGAGCCGCCAGTTGTGGCGAGTTTTTGCGAGCTTGTGTACTTTTCAGAGATGAGGAACTCTGCCGCGGCGATCATGTCGTCGAAGACGTTTTGCTTGTGAGCAAGCATGCCGCTCTCGTGCCAGTTTTTGCCGTATTCGCCGCCGCCGCGGAGATTGGGAACTGCGTAGACGCCGCCGGCTTCGATCCAGGGGAAGAGAGTCGCGGAGAAACCGGGCTGCATGGAGATGTTAAAGCCGCCGTAGCCGGTGAGGATAGTGGGATTGGTGCCGTCGAGCTTCAGGCCTTTTTTGTGGACGATGAACATGGTGACGGGGGTGCCATCTTTGCTTTTGTAGGTGACTTGTTTTACTTCAGCGAGTGTGGGATCAACGGGAACTTCGGGGCGTTCCCAAAGTTCGGGTGCGGCGGTTGGCTTGGCGAGATCAACGCGGAAGATCGATGAGGGATAGTTGTAACTGGTGAAGGAAAGGTACGCCTCGGTGCGATCTTCTTCGGTGGCGACGCCAGCGGAGCCGACATCTTGAGGAAGTTTGAGTGCGCCAAGTTTTTTGCCATGAAGACTGAAAAGCTCGATCTTGGTCATGGCCTTATTTAGGTAGTCTGCAACGATGACGCCCTTGGCGATGCCGATGCTGGTGAGCACGGCAGATTTGTTTTCTGGAATGCATTCTTTCCAGTCGGCTTTGCTTGGATGATTGAGATTGACCGCCCACACTTTGTAGTTTGGGGCTTCGTGGTTAGTCTGCATGTAGAGCGTGTCGCCGACGATTGGACCATTGAAGGTTGCATCTGCGCCGACGGAGATTTCGGTTTTGTAGAATTCGCCGGTCTTGAACCAGCGCTCAAGGTTGATGACCCAGATGTCGTTGGAGCTAGTGCCGGTCCAGTATGTCAGGACCATCCACTTCGCATCTTTATCGATGTTCGCGCCTGGTCCCCAGGTGGTTGCGAGTTTGGGGTTTTCTTCGGGGGTGTACTGAGCAAAGAGGAGCTTGTCGGTGCTTTCGTGGGTGCCGAGCTTGTGGAACTTGATGTTGCTCGAATAAGGATTCTTCACATCGGCGAGGCGCTGATAGAAGAAGCCCGTGCCATCGGGGAGCCATTCGACGCCGCCGGCTTTGCCGGGGATTTCATCGGTCAGTTTTTTCCCGGTCTCAACTTCCATGAGATTGATAGTTGTATTTTCATCGCCCTTGCGGTAGGTTCCGTAGGCGAGGAGTTTGCC
>SXOY01000251.1 GCA_005776545.1 Planctomycetia bacterium
ACCGCCGCCCGAACTCATATTGCCGGTATTCGCTTATATTACAACCAGCCCGGCACGCCGGGTGGGCACTACTCTGTGGTCGACATTTCCACGCTCAACCTTCCGCCGATGACTTCTCAGTCTGGGGCGGTTGAGTGGAAATTTCTGAAGCTCCCGCCCAACTCAACTGCGATTCCGCTTCCGACCGACTACTCCACACGCGCTCAACCGTTTCTCTGGGGGACCGCTGCGGATGTCAGTCCGCCGCCGTATCTTGGACAGCCTCGCCCAGGCGGTCCCGGAAATGTGCAGCAATGGAACGACAATGCGGCCCAACCTATCGCGGTTGTTGATGGCGTTTTCGCAGCAGGAGAGTGCGAAAACTGGGCGTTTCCTGGGTTGTGCTACAACCCGGTTGGCCCCATGATCGCGTGGTTTTATCAGATCTGCCAGACTCACCCGGCGTTTTCTCTCACGTATCCCGGGAACAACTACTTTGAAATTCCTCGCGAGGCGACTTTTACCTGGGACGGTTCTCAATCTCCGCCGGGCACAACGTATCACTTTGAAATACGGCTGGAAAGCGATGACTCGTTGATTTTCGAGGCGGATGGACTGACACAGCCTTTGGTTCAGATTCCCCCGGGTTTTCTTTACTACTGCGAGTATTACCGCTGGCGAGTTACTGCGCTCGCAGATGCGGCGTGTCCACCGGCGATCTCTGAAGCATGGATATTTCGCGCTGAGGCGAATATCGCTGGAGATTTTAATGGCGACCTGGTTGTAGATTTCTTCGACTACCTCGACTTTGTTGATGCTTTCAGCACTGGTAGTCCTGAGGGCGATTACAACCACGACTCAATCATCGACTTCTTTGATTATCTCGACTTTGTCGATGTATTTTCTCAGGGCTGTTGAGGCTTGAGAGGTTTGATCACCTGCACCAATGCCCCATCACGCTCATACCGCGGCACGTTTGAATCTACTGCCAGCGACCAACACTCAATTCCGCCTGCCATCGAGAGCGCGTTGTTCGCGCCGACCTGCCGCAGAAATAGTGATGCTCGCATTGATCTCACACCGTGATGGCAGTATGTGACGACCTGTTTGCCATCGGCCTCTTCGAGAATTTCATCAAACCGGGTTTCAATTTCGTGCAGTGGTACATGTATCGAGGGCTGAATTAAGGCCGCATCTCGCTCGCTTGTTAGACGCACATCTACGATGAGTAAGTTGTCTTTCGCCGCGATCATTTCTGCCAATTTCCGCGGCGATATCTCGTATTCCGGCTTGAGCACATATCCGGGCGGCAGCCCATCGGCGTCGCTGCCGCTCATTTGCCACCACCACAAGGCGCACTGCATGCACAATCGCCGGGGGCACACTTGCAGGAATTGCCGCAACCTGGTTTTGTACAGGCTTCTTCAACTGCTGGTGCTGATTTGGAAATCTCAACCTGATTGATCGAATCCCGCTGATAGGTGAATCGCGGGCTGTAGCGTGTATGTTTATAGCCGGGATATGCAACCATGCGGAACGGCATTGACACGGTGTCGTAAATCAGAATTCCTGGGGTAAACACAAATGCTTCATACATCTGTGTGTAGATAGTGTCTTCGCCAAGATCGAGGGCTGATTCGGCGGAAGGAGATTCCCGACGCTGACGCGGGGTTTTCTTGACCCGTGCATATTCGGTGCGATAGGTGGGGCGATGTCCGACTCCATCATTTGGAACCGGAAAATCAACTTCCTTCCAGCTCATTTCTTCCAGCTTTGCCGCTTTGTTTGAGAGCATGGTGCCGGAGTTGGGCTGAGTGCTGGCGTTCTGATATTCCGCGGCGAAGGTCTCCAGCGGCATGTCGCCAATGGTGATGCGTTGATTTTCCTTGACGCAGCCGCCGGAGAGGGCGAAAGCGAGGGCTGCGAGGGCGGTGGTAGCGAGAATTCTCATTAGGATAAGGATAGTCGGGCCGGACGTCTGGCAAAAGGCCAAGGGTCGGCACTTTTTTGAGGCGTTATTTCGCCGCTGTCTCAGCTTCGATTTGTTTTCGGCGGGCCAGTTTGATCGCTGTCACGATGATGTAGGATGCCACAATCAGCGCGAGGAGATAGACAAGTCTTGCGCGGCTTACGGAGAGGAGCACTCCGAACAGGGCGAACACGCCGCCGATTCCGTATAGGGCGAGTACTGCACCTTTTACACCCAGTGCGCGTTTGAGCATGTGATGCAAATGGTCGCTATCTGCTTCTGACATGCTTTTGCCGGCCAGCTTTCGCCGGACGATCGCAAGCGTGGTATCGATAATCGGGATTGCAAACATGATCAGGCCCGCAAGCACAAGCTGCGTCTGGCCTTCATTTCCCAGGGTCAGGACGATGACGATTGTCAGATATCCAAGCTGCAACGAACCAGCATCGCCCAGGAAAATGTTCGCAGGGTTGAAATTATGCGGCAGGAAACCAAGACAGGCGCCAACCAGCGCCATGCACAAGACGATTCGCTGGGCATCGCGTGGTCCTGCATCGGTTGCGGCAAGGCCAAGCGCGACAACGAGCAGGCCGATGCCGCAGATTGCGGTGGTTCCGGTCAAGAGACCATCAAGTCCGTCAATGAGGTTTGAGGCATTGCAGGCACCGAGTACGAACATGGCGATGATCGCGGTGCCCGTCCAATAGATCATGTCTACGGTGATGAAGTGATTCGCGGCAAATGGAATAGGGATATTGAAGGCGAGCGCGGGATTGCCAAAGAGTTCGCCGATTGGACCAAGTACACCCGCGGCGACACGCACTCCGACGTCTTCGTACGCAAGGGCCGCCGCGGCCATGAGTTGGCCACCGACTTTGACACGCGGCATCATTCCTTTGATGTCATCGAGCACGCCGACGAGCGTAATGACGGTGAGACCGAAGAGGATGGATAGCGGGACGTAAGCATGATCGCCATCAACGAGGTTTTCTGGCTTGACCTCGTGCCAGGCGATCAGTTGCGGAAACGCGCGGGCGAGGTAGCTGTAGAGGATGCCGCTGATGATGCCCAGGAAGACGGCGATGCCGCCGAGATAGGCGATTGGCTGCTTGTGCTGTTTGCGAGCCTCGTTGGGGAGATCGATAACTCCGTGCGCGACAGCGAGGCGGCGGATGAGCGGCGTGACCAGAATAGTGACGACGAAGCTGGCCAGAAGGACGCCGATGTAGCCGTGGAAAATGTCGATGCGTGAAAAGTGGTATGCGGGCGGCGCGAGAGCCGCGGGGTCGAGCTGCGGAAGTTGTTGGGCTTCGAGGATCATTTCAGAACGGGCTTTCCAGATTCAGATAACATCCAATGGGCAACATCGGAGATGGTTTGCTCGAGTGTGAACTTGGGACGAAAGCCAATAGCATCGGTGATTCGAGTAAGGTCAGGCCGCCGCTTTTTGAGATCTTCAAAGCCGGGCGTTGGGAAAGCATCAGTGTAGGGAATGTGCCGGACTTTGGATGAAGACTTTGTTACCGCAATGACAAGATCGGCCAGTTCTTTGATCGTGATTGACTTATCTGTTCCCAGATTGAAAACTCGGCCAACGGTGCGTGGCGAATTCATGATCTGCGGCAATGCACTCGCAATATCGCGAACATCGCCGAAGCAGCGAGACTGCTGACCATCGCCGTGAATCACCATATCATCGCCCTTGAGGGCACTGGCGACAAATCGCGGGATGACCATTCCATAATCACCGACCTGGCGCGGACCAACCGTGTTGAAAAAGCGAACAATGAATGTGGGGAGGTTGTGTTGGCGGTGATATGCCAGAGCAAGAAATTCGTCGATTGCTTTGGAACATGCGTACGACCAGCGAGTCATCGTGGTCGCGCCGTAGACAACATCGTCATCCTCTTTGAAAAGCTCGTTCGCGGGTTTGCCATAGACCTCTGAACTTGAGGCGATGAGAGTGGGGATGTTGCGTGCGTGCGAGAATCGGAGTGCTGCTGATGTTTCGTGGACATTGGTATCGATCGCGGAGATCGGATCGTCCATGACACGTTTTACACCGACCGCCGCGGCAAGGTGGTAGAAGCCGGCGAATTTCTCGCCAGGACCAAACGAGTCTAAGGCACGGGAAAGCTCAGCCTCAATGAAGCGAAGTCTGCCGCCATGTTCAGCCTGTGCTGAGGCAAGATTGGAAAGACGGCCTGTAGACAGATTGTCTACGACTGTGACATTGTGGCCGAGGCCCAGGAGGCACTCGACCAGATGTGACCCAATGAAACCTGCGCCGCCCGACACAAGAAATGGGGAGGCAGAAGTGGGGCGGATTTGAGTATGCAGGTCATTCACAGTGAAATGCCGGCGGCCGGAATTATCCGGCCGCCGGAAGAGGTTTTCAGAACGAAAGTAGGCAGGATGAACGGCTCATGCTGATCATGCTGCGGATTGGTAATCTGCACTTGCCTTGATATTGCTCTTGAGATAACCGCCGGCGGCGGACTTGACGCCGTTGACGACGACGCCCATGAACTCCGCGCGAGTGTCGCTGAGGTCGTTGCGAAGACGGGCGATGAGGCCGCGTTTTTCGCTTAGAGCTTTTACGACCAGCACAGAGGCATCGCATTTCGCGGCAAGTGTGAGGCAGTCGCCGGAGACGATTGCAGGTGCACAATCGATGAGGACGAGATCAAACTTGCTGCGAGCTTCAGCCAGGAGGTCAGTCATTCCATTGGTTGAAAGCATTTCGAGCGTGCGCTTTTCTTTGGAGCCAACAGAGAGGACTGAGATCTTGCCATCGGTGGTGCGCTGAATGGCCTGATCGAATCGCGCAGAACCAGTCAACACATCGACCAGTCCGGGCTGATCGGCAAGACCAAAGACCCGGTGAAGTCCGGGGCGACGCATGTTGGCATCAATCACGAGAACGCGCTGTCCGGCAGAACCGGCGGCGAGTGCGAGGTTGGAAACCACGCTGGTTGAGCCAGACCCCGGCATGCCTGCGACCACGAGAACGGTGCGATGACCAGTCTGGTTGAGTCGTTTGGAAAGTACGCCGCGGATATTGCGGAAACTTTCTGCGAGTACACCCTTGGGGCGATCTCGCATGACAGTTTCGATCGCGCCGCTGCCCGCTGGGTCTTCGAGTGCATCGGGAACGAAGCCGAGGACACGAGTACGGGGGATGAGGGCGATATCTGCGGGGCCTTTGACGCGTTGATCGAGGATTTCGCTTGCGACAATGATGCCGCCGACGAGGCCGAGCGTGAGCATGACGCCAAGGGGGACCATGACTTTGATGGAGGGGAACGCAACCTCTTCGGGGATACGTTCGACCTGAGCGACGGTGACGCGGTTTGAGAAGTCGAGATCGGCGATGGCTTGTGCGCTTTTGACCTGTTCCATCAAAGCGCGGCGGCTGGTTTGTGCGCCTGTGACTTTGAGGTCGATGTCCTTGAGCTGCCCTTGCACGCGGGCGAGATCAACGAGCTGAGTGCGAAGTTCATCTTTGCGGGTGTTCAGGGCATCGCGCTGAGCCTGGAACTGGCGAGTGGTGGTGCGGATGTTGTCTACTTCAGAATCGAACTTGTTACGGAGCAGACGCTCGCGTGTGGACTTGTCTTGACCTTTATAGCCTTCGAGTGCGGCGAAAGTGGCTTTCCATTCGCGGTGTTCTTCTGAGACGCCACGGACCTTGAGAGATTCCAGGTTTGCTTCAAGACCGGAAATATTGCGTTTGAGTTCCTGCAACTCCGGGTCGGCTTCGGCACTGGCGCGAACACTGTCGGTGTAAGTGACGCCGGCGGGGCTTTTGAGTTGTTCTTCGTAAATCGCGAGAAGCTCACTTACTCCCTTGAACTTGTTTTCGACATCGACGAGTTCATGGGAGATGAGGCTCAGGGTTTCGCGAAGACTGCTGGCACGATCGTCGAGTGAATCGACGGAGGAACCGGAAATCAGTGACTCACGCTGGCGTGTGAGCTGAGCGGCTTCTGTGTCAAGATCTGAAATCTGCTTGTTAAGAACTTCGACCTGTTTGGTGGTACCAGACCGGCTGACGCGCTGTTGTTCGATCAGGTATGAGTCTTTGATAAAACGGACAAGCGTGGTTGCATCCGCGGGGACTTTGTAAGAGACCTCAAGGGTAATGAATCGGGTTTCAGGAATCATACGAACGCTGATGCTTTCGTTGAGTTCCTTCAGTGCTTTGCGTGAGTTGACTTTTTGCTCAGCTCCATCGCCTTCGAGGAAACGACCCGCCCATGTGGCGGCGTCGGCCTTGAGGCGCTGATCTTCTGCGACTTTGCGAAGAACAGTGTCGCTCTTCATGCGGGCAACTTCAGTCATGAGGAATCGTTCGTAGTCATCTTTAGGAACGATCTGGTTGGCAACTGAAGTGGTAAGCGTTGTGGGCGCCATTGTGCATTCGAAGATGACCTTGGGTTTGAAGACCGGCGCAACGCGCAGCAATACCAGATGCAGGCCGACACCGATGACGATGCCCACAGCAAGCGCGCCACCAAGCACCCACTTGTATTTCATTACAAGCTTGATTGGGTCAATCGTTGCGACTGCTGCGCCGCTAGGGCCACCCATTTGGGGGCGTGGCGGCATTGGACTTGGATTGTTTGGGTTGGGCATGGTGCTCATGTTTGTTATCCTGCGGTCAAGGCTCTGCAATTTGCACTATCACGAATCGCGATGGTGCGGGTTCAGTATTGTCACATTCGGCGTTTATCGGCTCTGGGGTGAGTCAAGCTCCGTACGGAGGGTGTCAAGTTCTTTCTTTTGTTCGGCTGGCATTTCAAGGGTTGCCGATTTTGAGTATTTATCAAGCTCGTCGAACATCTTGCGAGCGTTGGTAAAGTCCTTCTTTGCGATCATGACCTTGCAGAGGTGGATCATTGCGGAGGTTTGTCCGGTCACTCTGCCGCCGGAACTAATAGCCTGGCGGAGGAATTGTTCGGCCTTTGCCAGATCGCCAAGCATCAGATGGACGGTTCCCAGAGTGTCTAGAGAATCGACGTTCGTGGGACGAATGGCTGTGGATTTCTCAGCGAACGGGAGCGCGTCTTTTGCGCGGTTGAGATGGAACGCCATGGTGTAGGCGAGGTTGTTATTAAGCTCCCACTCGTCAGGGAACTGTGTGACCGCATTAGTGAGGACATCAACTGACTCTGCATAGCCGCCGGCCA
The DNA here is from genome assembly GCA_005776545.1 of Planctomycetia bacterium. The sequence goes on from SXOY01000251.1 coordinate 7,141, forward strand.
TGTAGTGACCTATCGCCAACTGTTGATATGCCAGGAGTTTCAGGTTCTTGAGTGTTGAAGTGTCGGCAATCTGCTTGATGACGACAAGTCCTTGGGAACGAGTGACCGGATCTTCGGCCATGGTCATGCCGCGGAAGAGGGTGAGCCAACCTTTGGCCTGGGGACTTGCTGACTCACGCTCAAACTGGTCAAGCTGTCTGGCTCGGTCGGCTTTGCCGGCGTAAATGCGACTGGTCTCATTAAACCAGAGCATCATTGCTGGAGTCTGTTCGACGGGAACCAGATCGAGGCAGCCCTTGAGATCGCGGCGAGCATCTTCCATTCTGCCGCGGCGCCAGTGCAATCTTGCGCGGCCGAGACGAAGTTCGAGGGAACGTTCGACATCTGTGCCTGCGTCTTTGAGTACCTTCTCTGCATCAGTCAGCATGGGTGGTTCAGCACTCATGAGCGCATCAAGATAGCGTTGCGTGAGAGTGGGGGTCTTATTCAGATCCCATGCGGCCTTGTAGAATCTCGCGGCAAAGGAGCTTTGGCGAGCTTCAAAGAACACATCTGCCATATCGAGCGCGAGTTGCACGTCATTGCCGCGGGCCTTGAGTGCCTCTTCGCCCAGTGAAAGCGCCTCGGCGGCGCGATCGCGATGAATAAGCTCTCTCATAAGAGTAAGGCGAAGTTCGGCCAAGCTCGGATTCAAGCTGACTGCACGTTGGAGGTCGGCGATGCCTTCGTTTGGTTTGCCGGCAGAGATGTAGTACCCCCCGCGAATCTCGTAGAGTTGTGCGTTTCTAGGTTCAATCTGCAGCGCGCGATTGAGATCAGCTTCGGCATCGGTGGCAAGTTCAGGCCTGCGCATGTTTGCCTGCGCACTCTTGACCCAGACTCGAGCGTCATTTGGGAAAGCGGTTTTCGCGCGATCAAGAAGGTCCTGAGCTTTCTTGTCGTCATTGAGGCCGCGTGCAGTGTCGGCGGCGAGAAGAAGAGTAACAACTTCTTTTTCGACCGGCGATACAAGTGTGGCCAGGAACTGCTGGGCCTCAGTGTATTTTTTCTGAGCGTTCAGGTTTTCAATCAGTCGGCGTGTGTAAGTCTGATCGGCAGTATCGGCTTTCCCGGCAATAATGCGGCGATATGCGACTTCGGCATGGGCTGGACGACGCAGACGTGTGCTGTGATCAGCGATCAGTCGATCCACTTCCATATTTGTTGGATTCTGATAGCGACGAGCTTGTTCAAGTGCGGTGATTGCGCCTTCGTTTTGCTCGTATTGGAACATGAGTCGCGAGAAGGCGATGTAGGGTTCAGTGGTGAGAGATTCCCGCGGGATTTCGGCGAGGTACATTGTGAAGAGATTGCGAGCGGTATTGAAGTCGCCTCGATCTGAGTAGTAACGTGCATCGAGCACGAGAGTCTCAATGACCTGGGGCTTTTCTTTGCGAAGCTCATCGATTGCTTTTCGAGCCTTGTCAAATTGCTGAAGGTCAAGGTTGAGCCAGGCGATAGCAAGGCGGTTATTGAAATCCTTGGGATTGTCTTTGAATTTCTTCTCTCGCATTTCGAGAGCTTTGGCCTTGTCGCCACTTTGGCCTTCGAGATCAAGCATGAGATTGGCGAAGACTGGGTTGCCTTGTCCGTATTTTAGATTGGTGCGACCGAACTGGAGGGCATCTTCATTTCGATTCATGGACTGAAGCAGTGCCATTTCTTCGATGATGAGCGTGATGTCATCAGGGCGCATTTCCAACGCTTTGCCGTAGGAAACCAAAGCATCGCCGCCGCGGCCAGCTTCGACCTGCATGCGAGCGAGGACACGCCAGGTATCGGGCGTAAGTGCAAATTCGGCGGCGGCAGTCTGCATCAGCGAGATTGCCTCAGCAAATTGTCCCTGCGCGAACAGATAACGGGCATGGAAGGTGCGGCCACCTACGCGGTCGAGATCGCGTTTTTCTGCCTTGTCGACAAGTACAGCGCAGGTGGGCAGATCTTTGCGTTCCAGTGCCTGCAAGAACAGCAGTTCAATAAGGCGAGGGTCTTCGGGGTCGAGTTTGACGGCATCTGCAAGTTCCTGATCTGATTCGGCCTTTTTGCCGTATTTGCGGAAACTCGTCGCTCGCATCAGGATCTTGTCCAGCGGCTTGATGTCCAGCGTTGCGATGAGTGCAAGCTCGGCCTCGAGAGGGTCGGAGATTTCAAGCACAATTTTGAGACCGCCTAGTTGTTTGGCGGCGGCAGGATTGTGTGCAATGGCCTCTTCGATAACGGCGAGAGCTCCAGCCTTGTCATTCACGCCGTTGAGCTGCTGTGCCAGGAACTGGGCAATGTTGGGGTTGTAGTTGTTTGCGACAAATGCTTTGCGAAGCAGGTCGATTGCCAGCGCATTTTTTTCAGTGAGCACCAGTTTCTGGGCTGTGGAAATTGCTTGACGGACCGGGTCGTTATCAATGACGGGATCGAGACCACGCGAGGCATCAATTCCCTGCTTGAGCTGCTTGGCGATGGCGTTGTCTGGATCCATCTGCAGCACGCGATCGAGAAGGTCTACTGCATCATCAAATTTTTGCAGCTGGATTTTGACACTTGCCAGATCGGTGTAGGCCTGTGTGTTTCCGGGCTGCAACTTGATGACTTTTTCGATGAGCCTCTCTGTAGAACCACTGGAGTTGTTCCGTTTCATGACCTGTGCCAACAGCCAAAGACCATCGGCATCGGAATCGTTGGTGGCGGTGTTGTAAGCCAACAGAAGTTTCTGAGCACCAGGCAGATCACCCTCGCCGAACTTGATCTGGGCGTCGAGCAACATCGCTTGCGGGACATCGCCTGCAACGGTGCGGAATTTGGCGGCAAAATCTTTAGCTTTGGTCAAGGCTGCGACACGATCTTCTGGCTTGGCACGCTCCCATGCGAGCATACAGAATCGTGCCTGTTTGCCTACGACCGCAGGTTGGAGGCCTTGAAGCAGCAGGCCATCAACGCCGAGCTTGCGCTTCGGCAAGTCAACAATTTTCTGGAGAAGTGCAATGGCTTCATCATGCTTGCCACTTTCCGCGAGGAGATCGGCCTGCAATTGCATGGCGAAGAAATTGTCAGGCTGGCGGGTGATGAAGTCCTGGAGTACATCGTGTGTCCGCTTTCGCTTGGACGTTGGATCAATGAGTGTTTCGGCAACCATGAATCGAGCCATCGTGAGAGGTTCGACCCCCGAAGGGCCCAGCTTTTTCAATGAATCAGCAATTGGATCGAGCCGCGGAATGAAGTCCACACGCTTTTCTTTCGCGGCTGCCATGATCGCTGCGCCAATCTTGTTCAGAATGGCGGCTCGTGTTGCCTCATCGAGATCAAGTTCGAGCGAGGACAGCTGGACTGAGGGAGAATCCGGGCGATTGGTCAGGAAGCCCGTAATAGCCTCACGGGCTTTTTCAACTGCGGCAGCAGCTTCGTTATCCAGCTGGTTCTTTCGGAATGTGATGGAACGCGCGCTCTGAACGATAACGATGCCATTCAGAGAGGCTTCATCGGTCGGGTCTGCTTTGATTGCCGCAGTGAGGTCGGCCAAGGCTTCATCTGCCGCCTTGGGATCAACCTGATCAGACAACTGCGCGAGGATAGTTGAGCGAGCAATACCCCGGAATCGCTTCAGGGTGTCAGGGTTGCCATTGGTTGCAGCAATTCCCTTATCAAAGTAGCTCAGGGCGCGATCGGTTGATTCAATCAGGCGATCGTATGATTCTCGCTTGTAACCAGAAAAGACTACTTCTTTGTAGATGAGATCAAGGTATGTGCGGTGCGCGCCCACATCGGTCGATTGCAACACGGCATATGACCGCAGCATGTTCACGAATTCGCCGTAACGCTGGTTGTATTCAGTTTGAGTGTCCGGGGTGATCTGTTGAAGAATGTCGCCCCATTTTTTCAGAAGCGGACCGTCGGTCTGACGTTTGTTCACAGCCTTTGCGTAGAGCCGCTCTGCAACTTTCAGTTCGCCCGCCGCGACGGCCTCATCGCCCTTGCGAATCAGGCGTGTGGCATCGTTCTTGAGCACCCACCAAAGCACACCGCCCACGGATGCAACGCCTGTGAAGAGCGTCAGTGAGAGAATTGCAACAAACTTTGTATTAACTTTCGCGGCCATCTCGTATCTCCAATTCCAACCGGGAGTCTGCCTCCCGGAGGGTGTGTTCGTTGATCATTTAGCGGTGGTGGGGTTCTTTTTGTGAGGGTTATCAGCTGGATATTCGCCCTTTTGGACTTCAACCCAGTCGGGAACGCATCGAGCAATCTCCGGCATCATTTCACTCAGGAACGAAGAAGCTAATTGCCCAAGTTCTTCTGGCGACTTCACCAGCGATGAATTGAATTGAACTTTGCAGTAGTAGGCGTAGTCGGCTTTCAGATCGAACGACAATGTTCGCACTTCTTCTGGAGTTGAAACTACGGTGCCATTGGCGATGAAGAAAAAGCCTGCGAAATTGTGATGACCTTTCTTGTCAACAAACTCGCTGACTCGAAGGTTCGCATTATCAAGTCCCTGCGGCAGACGAATTCGGTTACCCAGTTCGATCGATCGAGCCGTAAATATCTTGCCCTTGAGATCATCGGGAACCGTTGTATCTTCAATCCAGCCCTGCCTGGAGAGGTTGAGCGGAACCATGATTCCCGATCGCAACATGTCCATTCCCGCCCCGACCATGCAACGATCGGGCACGTGAGGGACGGTGTCAATCTGCCCAGTGTAATATGCAACGTGAACCGCAAGGTACGAAGAGCGATCAAGACCTTTGGACTTGTCGGTCGGATCAACTTTCTTGAAGTATGACCGGGTCACATAGTTCTTGGTTCCGAGGATTTCTTCGACTTCCGCAGGCTCTCGAATGTCAGGGCCTTCACTCTTCCAGAAGGGAGTCTCGCCCGGAATCTTGTCTGTCTTGCGATCCCCAGCTGGGTAGAT
>SXOY01000252.1 GCA_005776545.1 Planctomycetia bacterium
CCAGCAGCCGATTGTCTTGCCATTGCGTAACACCGTAATGCGATTTGAAAGTTCGTAGACGTGATCCAGAAAATGAGATATGAAAATGATGCCCATACCAGTGGCTCGAAGTTTGCGCAGGATCTGGAAAAGTTCGCTGGTTTCGCGGCGGTCGAGCGACGATGTCGGCTCATCTAGAATGAGAACCTTGGCATCAATGTCCAGTGCGCGTGCGATCGAAACCAGTTGCTGAATCGCAATCGGATACTCGCCCAGCGAGCGAGACAGATCGAGATGAAGGTCCAACCGCGCCAGCGCTGCCCGGGCTCGCTCATGAATCTGTGACCGGCTAAACACACCGAATCGGGTCTGCTGTCTATTGAGGCAGATGTTGTCAGCCACCGACATCAGCGGCAAAACATCCACTTCTTGAAAGACTGTCGAAACTCCAAGGCGCTGCGCCGACATTACGTTGCGAGGTTGATAGGGTGTGCCCAGGAGTTGAAAATCGCCCGAGGTGGGGAATGCCATTCCGCTGAGAAGTTTCACGAGTGTTGATTTGCCTGCACCATTCTCCCCAAGCAGAGCGTGTATCTCGCCTGGCTGCAGTGAGAAGTCCGCGCTATCAAGCGCGCGAACGCCCGGGTACTCCATGACGATGTTCCGAGCGGCAAGGAGAGGAGTTGTATGAAGGCTTTCGGCCATACTGAGATGTATTAGATCAGGCAATCACCGAACAGACGTTGGTGCGTCGCCCGATTATTCATCTTCTTCCTGTTCTTCGTCATCATCCCGTCTACGTTCTTCCCAGTAGTCGGGCTCGCCGAGCGCGGCAGAAAGAGCCCCCGGTGACTTCAGTTCAACGGCGTGCGGCAGCTCAGTGATTTCATGATTCGCGTGCATGCCCTCCAGTGAAAAGTCCTCGGCATCAAGAGGAAGGAAGTAGCCATCGAGATAGACGTACTCGATTCCCTCTTCGATTTCGGCAAGCATCTCCCGCATTGCGTCAGTACAGCTGCCGAAGAACTCCGGGTCGTTGTCCCACCCGCGCCCGAGCATATCCATTTCAACTAGTTTTTCGAGTGGCGTGTGCATGATCACCGGTTTGGCATACGTAAAAGCCTTGCCGCATTCTGCGCAGGAGAAGAGCCAGCCGCACCCGCACCATGGACAATCAAGTTGACCTGGCGCAGCGACAAGGGCTCGTTCGCACTTGCAATGGCAAATGCCCGCCTCGTTCGCCTTTTCAAGATGCAGATACGGCTCACCGTCAGTGGATTCGAACACTTTCGTCCATTGAGAGCTTTTCAATCGCTTGGTCATGGTGAATCCTTCCGAGGCTCAAAAGCACTGATTGTCTCAGTACTTACGGTTTTTCAGCACTTCAGCGGTGACCATGCTTTGGTCAAATACCGACTCTTCGGTTTGAATGTGCTTGGCAACAGACTCGCCCTTCTTCAACTTCACGAAGACATCAAAAAGCTGTGGCCCAAGCAGCGGGTTGCATTCGACTGAACAGTTCAACTTCCCCTCGAACATTGCCTGAAACGCATCGCGGACGCCATCGATCGAGACGATTATGATGTCAACGCCGGGCTTTTTGCCCGCCGCCTCGATCGCTTGAATCGCGCCCAGAGCCATGTCGTCGTTATGTGCATAGAGCGCGGTAATCTGTGAACCTTCGGGTGACCGAAGGAACGCCTCAAAAACTTCCTTGCCCTTGCCGCGTTCAAAGTTCCCGGACTGACTCTTGATGATCTTCATTCCCGGGAACTGCGCGATCCCTTCTTCAAACCCCTTCTTGCGATCAATTGCTGGTGCTGCCCCCGCCGATCCTTGCAACTCTGCAATCATCGCCTTGCCGCCGGCCTTCTTCGCAAGCCATTCCGCGGCCTGTTTTCCTTCCTTCACGAAATCTGAACCGATAAAGGTCACGTACAAAGTCGGGTCATCGACCTTTACCACGCGATCAGTCAACACAACCGGAATTCCAGCTTTCTTCGCCTCCTCAAGCACGGGCTGGAACCCATCCTGAGTCTTTGGCGAGAATGCAATAAAATCGACCTTCTGCTGGATGAACGATCGTATTGCCCGGATCTGATTTTCCTGATCGCCCTGGGCATCGGAGAATTGCAGTTTCACGCCGCGTTTCTCGGCTTCTTCTTTGATTGACTTGGTGTTGGCGGTTCGCCAGCCGCTTTCAGCTCCGACTTGGCTGAAACCGACAACCATCTGCGCCGGCTTCGCACCTGCATCTGTCTTTGCGGCGGCTGGAATTGCCGCCTTTTTGTCATCGCATCCGCACAACAAAAGTGCAATCGCGCACATTCCGGCAACCAGAATGGACTCTAGATTTCTATTCGGTGATTGAAACCGTGATTGAGCGTGTTGAATCTGTATCGCCACACGAACCTCCTTGCAGGCAGAGCGCTGCACTCCCATAGTAGTCGAATCTCTGGTAAACCAACAGTTCTACTTTGTCAGAAACCGCTGTCCGATGCTCTACACGCGCGACAAACTTGTGGTATCATGAATTCATGAGAAAGTACATCTATGAGTTTATCGGCACTTTTTTCCTGGTTCTCACTATCGGGTGTGTTGTGCTTGGCGGTGCACAGGGAATCGTGGGGCCGCTCGCCATCGCAGGTGTCTTGATGGCCATGGTGTACACCTGCGGCCACGCATCAGGTGCGCACTTGAATCCGGGTGTCACGCTCGCAGTGTGGATTCGGGGAAAGTGCAGCACTGCTGACATCGTCCCGTATATGATCGCACAGATCGCGGCGGCGGCGGCGGCCGCAATGGTCGCCAGCCATCATTTGATTGGACATACGCCAGCCACGCCGATTGCGATTAGCAGTGTTCATCACGCATTTCTTGGGGAGTTCCTTTTCTCCTTCGCACTCTGCTTCCTGGTCCTGAACGTGGCGACATCGAAAGCGCATCCGGGCAACTCGTTCTATGGATTTGCCATCGGCATTATTGTTCTCGCCGGTGCCTGTGCTGTCGGAAGTATTTCCGGCGGCGCGTTTAACACGGCCGTCGCCGTTGGCTTGGGAGTGATGAAGATTGTGGCTTGGAATCAACTCTGGATTCACATTGGCGCGAACCTGCTCGCGGGTGTTCTGGCAGGTTTGGCGTTCAAGGCGTTGAATCCTGATGACAAGTAGTCGGTTTGGGCAGTATGAAGTCGAACTGTTCAAACAGCAGGTGCAAACTCTCTCCCTGCATTCGCTGGGGCGGGCTTGGTATCACCATCCTCCTATCTGTTCTCTATTTCCTCAATGTGCCCTTCTATTCTGGTTCCGGGCTCCCATTCAACTTTGCCTGGCGGATGGAACACGGCCGCATCAAATTGGAACGAACTCCAACAGGCTCAACCGAGTCGTTCTACATAGCCATCAATAACGAAGGGCTGAAATTCCGACCCGAGTTTCGTGTTTTCAGCGGTTCGGACTGGATGCTGAATGTGCCGCTGTGGATTCCGGTCCTGGGGATTGGCGGATGGACAGTTCGAAAATGGATGATTCACCGCCGCAATAAGCCGCGTTTCAAGTCCGGCTGCCCGACCTGCGGCTATGACCCTAGCGGGAATCCGGGCAAAACGTGCCCAGAATGCGGCAAAGCCCTGCCTTTCCCTGATGCCTGATGCCTGTACTGCATAGAGCGACACGCGGTCGTGCTCAGATCGTGATCGGTTTCCCCAATGCTCTGAGTTTCGCCCGCGCAAATACGAAGTGATTCTCAACGTGGCGGACATACATATCGACAGTCTCGCCAAGTGTCACTTTGCCACGCTGGTTGTGTACACCAACGCGAGCAAATGTCGCATCGTCGCACCGTCTGAGAATCTGCCCAATTTGTATTCGATTGATTCGAAAAGTCTCCGCTGCGATCGCTACGTCAAGGCCTTCATAATGCAACCTTGTCGCGAACGCGTTTTCGTCATAACTGATAAGCAGCGGCGTGTCCTCGGCGATAATTCGCTTCATCCGGTGGGTGGCAATGAGGTCGCTGTCCATGACATGAATGATCAGCGTTTGCAGTGACCAGGTTCCGGGAATCGGGTGTGCAAGCAGGTCTTCGCGGCGTAGGCCGACCAAAAGCCGATTGAGAGAATCCGCCCCCGCAATGAACTTCTCGACGTTTGCTTGATACATGATTCATGATAGGAGCCGAAGCCGCTGCGGCACCTAACAGGTATACATTCACAGCGAAACATGATTCCAATGATCTCTTTTGTCATTCCCGCGCACAACGAAGAACTGCTGATCGGCAGCACAGTGGCGGCGTGCAAACAGGCAGGTGAGGCAATTGGTGACGAGTTTGAGATCGTCGTCGCCTGTGATGGATGTACCGATCGAACTGCGGAGATCGCAAGTGCAGCTGGCGCGAATGTCACGCACACCGCTAAACGCATCATCGCCGGCGCTCGCAATGCTGGAGCGGCAGTTACACGGGGGGAGATATTGATTTTCGTAGATGCAGATACAACTCCGCCGCCCGAAAGCGTGCGAGAAGCGATAGCTGCGATTCGAGACGGCGCAGTGGGAGGCGGCGCTGGAGTCGTGTTAGATAGTCGGGCTCATTTCGTCGCCGAACTTCTCTTGGCCTTGATAAATCGTGCGTTTCGATTGGCTCGATTGACAGGCGGCTGTTTCCTGTTTTGCACGCGGACCGCCTTTGATGCCGCAGGGGGCTGGGATGAGACATTGCTTGTCAGTGAAGAAATATCCTTGGCAGGGACGCTAAAAAGGCTCGGTCGATTTGAGATTGTCCGGACGCCAGTAGTGACCAGCGGCCGCAAACTACGCACATATTCCGCCTGGGAGTTCATCAAGCTCTTCAGCATCGCAATCGTCCGCCCAAGCGCTCGCCGCGATCGCAAGTTCCTGGACCACTGGTACGGAAAGCGAAGAGAAGATCCACTGCCGATCGATAGACCGCCAGAGTCGCGCTAGTCGCATCTTGAACATATACTCCAACCTATGGACCGTGCTCACGAAGATTTCATGCGGCTTGCAATCAAAGAGGCTCGGACCGGTATTGAGACTGGGCAGTCTCCCTTTGGTGCAGTTGTAGTTCGCGATGGTGAAGTGGTCGCCGTCGGTCGCAATCAGGTGTGGATGCGCACCGATCCGACTGCACACGCGGAAGTTGTGTGCATTCAAAATGCCGCGCGAGAGTTAAGAACTATTGACCTTGCTGGCTGTGTGATGTACACCACCACTGAACCCTGCCCCATGTGCGCTGCCGCCATTCACTGGAGCAAACTTAATGCTGTGTATTGTGGTGCCACAATCGCGGATGCGCAGCGTGCTGGATTTACAGAATTGACTTTGTCCATTGAAGAGGTCTATCGAATCGGCCAAAGCCCGGTCCTCGCAGTCCGCGGCATCCTCGCACAGGAATGCGCAGGACTGTTTGACGAATGGAAGAAAAAGTCTGGCAGGTCCTATTAAACAGGCCCTAAGCATCGTTTCCTGTGTTTCTGTGGCAGGTAGTACGAAAAACGTTCGGGCTTGACAGACGTGGTATAGTCTTATCAATAGTGAGAAGAGGAGACACGGCAGGGAGCGATATCATGTGTTTGCGGGTTTCCTCGTCGTGCGCTATGCGCTTTTCAGTTATTGCATGTAGTGTGTTGGCTGCTGGCTTTGCCAACGCCCAGGTAGTCAATTTACAGGCGTTCTTGGACGGCCCAAGCGAATCGCCACCGAATGCCTCGCCAGGCACTGGCTTGGTCGATGTCACTATGGATCTGACTGCTCACACAATGCATATCCATGCGATGTTTAGCGGCCTGATTGGTGGCACCACTGCGGCACATATTCATGCCGCCACAGCCAACCCATTTACGGGGGTTGCCGGTGTTGCTTCACAGACTCCATCGTTCGCGGGTTTTCCATTGGGTGTCACATCGGGAATGTACGAAAACATGTATGACATGACTCTCACCTCGTCATTCAATGCTTCATATGTTACGAATAATGGTGGCACTGCAGCCTCGGCAGAAGCGGCACTTTTTAACGCGATGTCAAGCGGCCGTGCGTACTTCAATATTCACACAAATGCAAGCCCCGGCGGCGAAATCCGCGGGTTCTTCCGCATCGTCCCCTCCGCAGGTTCGCTTTCGCTGATGGCGATGGGCGGTCTCTGCGCTATTCGTCGTCGTCGTTAAAACAACCTAATTCATCCTCAAAACGCGGCTGCATGGTGCGGCCGCGTTTTGCTGCGCCTATCCCGCCATCACGCAGCGATCTTTGGCCCAATCGCGCAAGTCGTTGATCTTCTCCGCCATGGTGACACTCAATGGTCGCGAAATTACAATTTCGTTGATGATCATTGCAGTATCGAGAGTCTTGTTCGTTTCATTCCCCCCGAACACATTGTACATCGCGGACAAGATCGCCTGTTCAATCTCCGCGCCGCTGAATCCATCGCTTGCGGTTGCCAGCGCATTGATATCAAACTTCGTTGGGTCTTGTTTGCGTTTGCGCAGGTGGATATCGAAGATCTGCTTTCGCGCATCGAGTTCCGGAAGGTCAACAAAGAAGATCTCATCAAACCGGCCCTTGCGCAGCAACTCCGGCGGCAACGCATTGATGTCGTTGGCTGTAGCCACCAGAAAAACTGGCGAGGTATGTTCCTGCATCCAGCTCAAAAGTGTCCCAAACATGCGGCGGGAAAGGCCGCCATCAGAACTCTCGCTCGCCGCACTTGCGAAGCCTTTTTCAATCTCATCGATCCAGAGGACCACCGGCGACATTGCCCTTGCTTGCTGCAATGCCGAACGCAGCAACCCCTCGCTCTCTCCAACAAATTTGTTGTAGAGTGTTCCCGGATCAAGCTTCACAAGTGGTCTTTTCCATGCGGCGGCAATCGCCTTCGCCGATAGACTTTTGCCTGCGCCTTGCACACCCAGCAGCAGTACACCCCGTGGGGCGATGAGACCAAAGTCTTTCGCGGCAGGGCCAAAGGACTTATCGCGTTTCTTAAGCCAGGCTTTGAGGTGGACAAGTCCGCCGATGGAATCGAGGCTATCGGGCGCTTCGATATATTCGAGCACACCAGTATCTCGCAGCAGCGATCGCTTGGCCTTGAGCAACACCGGAAGGTCATCCTTATTGAACGATCGATCTTCGCTCACAACTTGCGCGATCAGTTGTGCGGCATGACGCGAAGTCAGACCGCGAAGGGATTCAATCGCAATCTGAAAATCTTCACGGGAGATTCGCACTTCAATCTTGTTCTGCCGATTCAGCTTCCGAAGCACACGCTTAATGATTGATTCGATCTCTTCATCATCGGGCGAAGTCAATTCGCATCGCGTACTGATAAACCCCACGCTCGGTGGCACATCCGCCGTCGGATCGATCATCAACACGCGCGAAGCCAGTTGTGAATCGGTCATGGAAAGTCGATATTGTTCAACAAGTTCACGCAATGCACGCACTACGCGCTGGTCGGTGAAATACGCCGCCAAATCACATAGAATCACCATCCGCAAGCCTGGGTTTCGCGCCAACCACACCAGCGCGGCGGCGGGATTCTCAGTGTTCTCGATAATCTCCTGGCTGTCGAGCGAAAGGCTGTACAGTCCCCGCACGCTGGACCACGCCCAGGGTGTGACACCAAGTCGATGTGCTACTTCGCGAGCTTCTTCTATTACTTCTGGCTCTTCAAAAGAGATAACGCGAACACAAATGTGTCCGGCCTTGAAGGAGGATTCGGTAGAAGAGAGTCTCATGAGGGGTTAGGGTACGCGAGGCTAGAAAGTAGAGCAGGGGAGCAGTTGAACAGGAGATAAGAAGGAAGAGAAAAGGGGTGATGTTTTCTAAGGGGGCCAAGTGTTTCTAAGGAGGCCAATCTAGTTGGCCGCCTTAGGTTTTTGGCGTAAAAACGAAGGTGGGTAATTTGCGAATTCGGTTTCGCAGATACTGTCGCATGAATTGGCGCGGAGTTGATGGGGCTTGGTTTTCATAGTTGCACCTTATTAGGTTGTTCGGCATTGATCAAGCAAAATTGCAGGAAAATGTTGTACCGGACAAAAATAGGGCGCAAGTGTTCCGGTCGATGAGAAAGTGCGGTGGGTTTCGGCTGACCCACCTGCAACCGCGGCGGAAGTTCAGCGGTATCCATTGATATGAAACTCATGCGTGATCTGACTTCGCCACGTGTGATGGCGTTGAAGGCGGGGCTGTTTGTGGTTGCGGGAGTGATGTCTGCCGGTCTGCTGGCGATCAAGCAGAGGTCGCTATTCGATGCGGCTGCTTGCGTGCTTGTGTTCTGTATAGGCGCCTGGTGTTTGTGCCGCGCGTATTACTTCGCGTTCTACGTGATCCAGCGGTATTGCGATCCGCAATTCCGCTACGCGGGAATCATGTCGGCGGTGAAGTGGGTGATGATTTCGCTTCGCGAGAAAGAGAAGATGCCGTAAAGCAAGATTGCGATTGCGTTGTGATTATTCCCAGATTTCGCGCGGGTCGTATTCCAGCTTGTATTTGGCGAGAAGTGGAACCCGCTGCGTGCAAAAGAAGGAACCTCGGAATGCCGCGTATCCCGGAGGGATTGACGAGTCGTTGCCAGAGGTTGACCACGCTCTGGTGGTCTACCTCTGGACCGATGGTTTTGTTGTTTCGGAGCATCCCAGCGGGATGCACGAGAGTTCGATAAACTTATTTCGTGCCAAGCTCATGGACCCAGAACTTGTATCATGGTGTATTTGCGACCAAGCGCCGTGTTGAGATCTTGAAACCACATCATGAAGAGCGCCTCTATCCCTTTGTCGGTGGAATCCTCAACGATCTGAAATGCACACCGATCGCCATCAACGGCATGCCCGATCACGTGCATTTTCTCGCTCGATATCCATCAGACCTGTCGCATTCAGACCTGCTCTGGCATGTGAAGAAACGTTCGAGCGAGTGGTTGCATAACACATTTCCGGAGTTAGAGTCCTTTGAATGGCAGAAGGGATACGGCGGGTTCACGGTAAGCAAGTCGATGCAGGAGACTGTGGCAGACTACATCCGCGGCCAGACGGAGCATCACAAGAAGGTGAGTTCGCTGGACGAATTCACTGAGTTTCTGCGGGCGCATGGTGTGGAGTTTGACCCCAGGTATCTTGAATGAATATGCTCGTGAAGTTCATGCACCCACGCTGGGGTGCGATGCAAAGAAAGGAAGAGGTAGTGGGGGTTCCTTCCCAGAGGTAGACCACCAAAGCGTGGTCAACCACTGGCAACGATCATGCATCCCGCTGGGATGCAGAGGCAGGAAGCAACAAAGTTTGTGTCGGTGGGCGTACGGCTGATCCTCACTTGGACTTCGTGGGTTTGGCGCTGAGCGCATCCTGCAGCATCGCGATGAGATCATCATCGCCTAGTTCATCGATGCCTTTATTGGCCGATGTGTACGCGTCGATCATTGCCGCGACATCCTTTGCGAAATCGATCTTTTTCCCCAACTGGGGATCTTTGCAAACAAACCCCGCGGCGACGAGTTGCGAACCGATTTTCCCAATGGTCTTGAAGGTCTGCTTTGCCTTACGCGGGCTGAGAGAATAGGGAATTGTGATCTCCGCTACTTTGGCAGTGATCATCATTTGTATTCCGGTCTTGTTGTCGTTGAGTTCGACATGGGAGAATTGCTTGCGTGCCTGAGCCAGCGAAATCTTGAGCGACTTGGCGATCGCTGGGAAATCGAATTTGAATGGCTTGAGGCCCGGAGCGATCTTGCGAAGCGACGCGACAAGCGCATCCGTCTGCTTTGCGGTGAGCGGTTTCAAAGTCTTCGATCGTTTGAATAGAAGGTCGTAACTCATGGCCGGAGTGTACCGCGAACTCTACAACTAAGGATAAACCTTTGTCGCGCTTGTCACGATTCCATTCTTGACCGTGACATCGATAAAGTAGTAGTCGATCCACAGCTTTTCATAAATCTGATATTCATCGTTCAAGAGTCCATCTGGCGTGGCTTTGCGGATCAGGGTGATGCTGGCATGCTTCGCGATGCGAGGCTGGATCTGTGCCCAGTTCTTGCCAATCAGGCTGTCGGGGCGCACAGCGGGTCGAAGTGCAAAGAAGATGCTGTAGCCCACGATTAGGATTGCTGCGGCGGTCAAGAGAAACGGCTTGCGCAGGTCCCTGCCCGGTCCCGTCTCTGCGCCATCGCGAACGGGCGCAGATGGTGGGGTATTGGGACTTGAGGATGGTGCGGGTCGGTTCAGAGACTCACCCACACCCAGACCGGCTGGCTTGGTGTGCGGCTTAGAAATGTGCAGAGTTCCAGGAACCAGGCCTGAAACTCATTGAGTTCATCATCTGGGATATCCCATTCTTCGGTGCCGGCCCACGCGGCTGCGATCTCGGTTCGACCGGCATTGTCAAGGGTTGAGAGATGTTCGATGATCACAGAGGGAAGTTGGTAGATCCATGGGCCATCGGAACTCGCTTGTGTCGTGTAATCCGGGGCGCGAGCGACGACAGCATCGATGTCATCAATGTCTTCACCCAGGCAGAGTGTGGCAAGTGTCGCAGCCTTGATGTCGTCGAACGCGTCGCAGGTGAAGTGGGGCGGCGGCGGACCATTGCGTGCGAGATCCGGAGTGATCTTGTCAGGTGAGGCGGTGAATATGAGAGAGGGCATGCTCATCAGAAATCTCCGGGGAGCGCATGGTAGCGGGTGAGTATGACAAAGCCCCGCCCACGGCCCCTCCCCGGCGCGGGGGGGAGCATCAATACATTGCTTTTCAGGGGTAGCGTTCTCGAAGCGAGAACTTACCCCTGACCACATCCGTGAGCCCGCTCCGGGGCTCTCAGCAATTCAATCGATCAACGAATGCCACCCGGAGATCCATTGAGCCACTTGGTATAGAGTGCTTCGACCTCCTTCATGGATGCCCTTGTCATCGCAAGCACTTGTGGTTCCATTCCATGCGGATAGCCGAGAAGGTTATTGAACGTGTTGTTGATCGCCATGCTGATGAGCGAGTCGGAGTCATCGACGTTCGGCCACAACTTCAGAATGTCGCGAACCTCCGCGCGTTCGCAGCCAAAAATCGTTGCAAACTCAAACTCGGGAAAGAATGGACCATCCGCCGCGGCGTGAATGCAGCGGCGAGTGAGATCTAACTCCTCTTTCGAGAGATTCGATAGTGGCACGGTGCTGAACTCCCTCGCGCAACGGAAGTTTTTACATATGTTTGATGATTGCCTCGCCGAACTCAGAACACTTCAGCTTGATCGCCCCCTCCATCATGCGATGGAAGTCATAGGTCACAGTCTTCGCGCCGATCGCGCCGTCCATGCCCTTAATGATGAGATCCGCGGCCTCGGTCCAGCCCATATACCGCAGCATCATTTCGCCCGACAAGATGACTGAGCCAGGGTTGACCTGGTCGAGGTTCGCGTACTTGGGGGCAGTTCCGTGTGTGGCTTCGAAGATGGCGTGGCCGGTGATGTAATTGATGTTTGCGCCGGGGGCGATTCCGATGCCGCCGACCTGGGCTGCGAGGGCGTCAGACAAATAGTCGCCGTTGAGGTTGAGTGTGGCGATGACATCGAAATCCTTGGGGCGAGTCAGGACCTGCTGCA
>SXOY01000253.1 GCA_005776545.1 Planctomycetia bacterium
CATGTCGTCCGCGGCGAGAAAAAGCGAGGGTTTCTCGCCATGGCCGGTATCCTCGGCCTTTTCTTCTCCGGTCTTTTCATTGCGGGCCTCGATGCGGTCGATCGTCGCACCGAATTCTGGTGGTTTGTCCCCCAGGCAGGGGTAGGCCCGCTCACCTTTGGCGTTGATTACGTAAAAAGAGAGAAATTCCTGGTCAGAGACCCACGCGGACCGGTAGTGGTCTATCGCCCCGCCAACCCTGATGAAATCCCGGATCGTGACTATCAACGCTATCCGGGGGGATTTCGACCCTTGGCGCAGGGTGAATCTGCTCCCTACATCCGAGCCGCTGGGAAATCCTACGAAATCGGTATCCTCTACTGTGCCCTTGCAGGCATGACCAACCTCATCGTGATTATCGATGCTGGCTTTCCGACTCGGCGGGCTGGGACCAAAAAAACCGCACCAACAACGGTGGGCGCGGCATGATCCTCGCCTCCCTTCAATACACCCCGTTTATTGACCCCATCGATGTGGCCCTCGATATCCAGCCCATCTGGTTTGTGCTTGTGCTGCCTCTCTGTTTCTTCATTTCCATGGCGTGGAAGGCTGTTCGTGTGACAGACTTGTCCACCTATTGGCGGCAAGTGGTGTTGATGACCGCCCAATCGCTCATTATGCTCTTTGGGCTTTGGGTCTTGGCGCTGCTGGTTGTGATGTACATCATGCCGTTCTGGACGTCAAAAGGCCTTTGAAGAGGGTCCAAAAGAGATTTTTGCAGATTTTCCTGGCCACCGACGCCGATAGCCCCAAAAATCTCGTTTTCTATTTGCCGGTGATGGTTCAATGGGAACCTTACCGAACATTAAGCGTACAATAGATTCTAACCCAGATTTGGAGAGCCTTCATGAATCGCTTGACACCAATTGCCTTACTTGCCGCCGCGTCTTTCTTTACGTTGACTGCCAACGCTCAGCTCATTGACAATGCAGCGCCGGGTGCAGTCTTGACCGCCAATGCTGGCACGGTCAGCTTTATGGAGACCAACAAGGACTTTGGGTCAATCATGAACACCCAGATCCAGAAGTTCTCCTTCAAGTTCAAAAACACTGGCGTCGGCACGCTGAAGATCACAGATGTTCATGCCTCTTGTGGCTGCACGGTACCCCAATTGGCCAAACGCGATTACGCTCCTGGCGAAGAGGGTGAGATCACCGGCGAGTTCAATCCCAAGTCAAAAATGGGCGCGGCTCACTCTTCGGTCACGGTGACCTCAAATGACCCTGAACACCCCAGCATCACGCTACAACTTTCTGCCACTGTTCAGAAAGTGGTCTTTGCTGAACCGATGGTTGCTCAGATCGGTCAGGTCGCCAAAGGTGATGTCAAAGGTGTTGATGTAAAAGTCATGGGTCGCAAGCCCGACTTCAAAGCCACCGCAGCCACCATTCAGTCTGGCGGCAACGATGTTTTCGATGTCGCGATCATCGGCGAACCCGAAGACTACATGTATCAGGGTGAAAAACTCCGTGCATCTACTCTGCGCGTCACGTTGAAGCCCAACGCAAAGGTTGGTTATTTCAATCAGGCCATCACCGTTCGCACCAACGATGAACGCGAAGACACCATGCAGATCTCGGCGTTCGCAAATGTTGTTGGCGATCTCGAAGCTTCTCCTGCCGCCGTCACACTCGGTGTTATTGAACCAGGCAAGGAATTCAAAGGCGAATTCAAGGTTTATTCCAAAGGTCGCAAGACCTTCAAGGTCACGGAAGTGAAGCCTGGCTTTGCTGGCTCGCAGGAATTCAAGTCTGCGGTCGAAGTCACCAGCGCACCAGCGCGTCCGGCGATGAGCATCAATGGCAAAATGGAACCCGCGCTTGATGCTGCTCCAGCTGATCCCAATGCTCCGATCGCCTACACCATCAAGTTCAGCGGCGTTGCTCCGGCCGTTGAAGGCCCATTCTCTGGTCAGGTGCACGTTGTCACCGATGTGCCGCAGGAGGCTGGCATTCCGATCTCTTTCCATGCCGCCGTCCGCCGCACACCTGCTGCGGGCACTACTCCATCGCCCAATCTGTCAGCAACACCAGCTCCAGCAGTCAAGCCTGTTCCGGCTCCCGCCGCACCAGTGAAGAAGTAATATCTCGTTACAGCCTCACATTTTACAAGGGGCCTTCTCTACCGGGGAGGCCTCTTTTTTACACTCTTTGTTGGACACATTGCCGCACTCTCCACGGGGCCAATCATGAATCTGCTGCTCAAGATGATTTCGATTCTGGCAATCGCCGCGGTTCTTGCCGGAGTTGATGTGGTGTGTCGCCCGCCACAGTTGACGGTCAAGACACAGCCTGTTCAGCCTGTCCCGCCGCCGATTGTGGTGCCGGTTCCAATAGTGACCACGCCGAACATTCAGACTCCGCCGGTTCCTGTCGTTGAACCGGTGAAGCTCGAATTGGAAATTTCGACGCAGCAAGCCAAAGAACTCTTTGATGCAGGCACAACTTTTATTGATGCGCGGCTCGCGCGGGAATATGTTGTAGAGCACATCCGCTTTGCGCTCCATCTTGATTCTAATGAACTTGGTTCGCCGCAATCCGCCACGGTCCTTGCAAGATTGACTCCGACCCAGAAACTTGTCATCTACTGCGGCGGCGGCGATTGCCACGCCTCTCACAACCTCGCGATTTTCCTGCAACAAGCGGGCTACACCGATCTTCATATCTTTAAGGATGGATTCCCCGCCTGGAAATCAGCGGGCTACGAAATTGCAACGGGAGAAAATCCATGAGCAGTCCTGAGCAAGGCCCAAATCACGACATGGACATCCCCTCAACCGCCAGTTCGACATCGCCTTCCTTTTCACCAACATTCAATTCGTCTTCGGCACCGGCACAATGCGAGCCAGCCGGAATTCCCACATCGGTGTTCTCTTTGTTTTTGCGCTGCGGGCTTGGCGGACTCTTTGTCTTTTCTGCATGGCAGAAACTCAAACCGGGAAACCCGCCTGAACCCGCCGGCTCACAGACATTCGCGCTCAGCGTCAAGGCCTTTGAGATTCTCCCCGACTCAGTGATTCCATATTTCGCCAGCGGCA
>SXOY01000254.1 GCA_005776545.1 Planctomycetia bacterium
AGTGCGGTGAAAATCACCCCAATATGCGGCATAACCGCAAGCACGCCCACCAACGCAAACGCCCCCGTCGCCAGCCAAGCCTTGCCGCCACCAAGCTGAACTTCCCCGCCAGCCCGCGAAGCCTTCGAATACATCGCATACGCCTTGCCGCCAAACATCGCTCTTCCGACAATGTAGATCGAAAGCGCCATCACCAGCATCACGATCGTGAGTGCATACGGCCGCGCAGAATTTTCAACTTCCTTGAGCCCATAGAAAATCTGCACCGGCGTCACCTGGTAGTAATCAAACATGAGCGGCGTACCCAGCTCAGTGAAACTCCAGATAAACACAATCGTCGCGCCCGCAAAAATCCCCGGTCGAATCAAGGGCAAGGTAATCCGCCGAAACCGCTGCCAACTCGTCGCACCCAGATTCTCCGCACTCTCTCCCAGGGCCGGGTCCAGGTTAGCCAACGACGCAGTCGTGTTCAGAAAAATAATCGGATACAAACTCAACGACTGCAAAATCATCACGCCGAGCGGCTTGAGCGAAATCGAAGTCTTCCCCAGAGTGATCACGCCGCCCAAAATATCCCATTCCGTCCCAAGAATCGCATTCAGCGACCCCTCGCGTCCCAGTATCGCCCGCACCCCAATCGCCCCCACAAACGGCGGCAGGATCATCGGCACCAGCACCAGCGCATTAAAAAACCCCTTCCCGGGGAACTTGTAATTCGCCGCGAGCACCGCCAGCGGCAGCGCAATCAAACACGCCAGCGTCGTCGTCCCCGTCGCGATCATCAACGAGTTCAAGAGCGCCCCGCGCGAAGTCGGGTCTTGAAACACCAGCAAGATGTGATCGAACGTCCACCCCGATTTAGTCGCAATATCTGCGGCAAGCCCGCCGCGGACTGTGAGGAGAATCGGATACACAAGTGCGATAGCCAGCGCTGCAATCAGCGACCAGAGAAGAGCATATTGGACAGAATTACGCGGCAAAGTGGCGGGATGATACGGCCGTGCTCCGGCCGGAACCGCCAACCGACTCCCGCGAATATGATAATGTCGTGTTCCTATTCCTGGCATTCGCCGCGATAGTCTGGGCGGGCCTCTACATTCACCGCCGCACATGGTGGGCAGTGGTCTGGTGGCTCGGTGCTATCGCCACACTCATCACCGTCGGCCTCCTGCATAACTGGCTCAACGCCTATTACGATGGCACGATCTACCTGCCAATCATGCGGGCGGTGCTGTATCCATACTCGGCGCTCATCGCCGTTTTCGGCCTGATTCTGGCCTGCATGCCCAAGCACTATGAGGGCCGCCCGTGTCCAAAGTGCAAGTACGATGTCACCGGCCTGGCCGAAGATGGCCGCTTCTCCTGTCCCGAATGCAACGCCTCTCACGCCTATGAATTCGTAGAAGACCAGCCCTGTCAGATCTGCGGCTCAAAACTTTCTGGAATATTGCGTACTCCCGACATTCAATGCTGGCGCTGCAACGCGCTCTACATCGTGAACGGCCATGAACGCGGCATCATTGCCCCTATCATCGCACCGCAGCCAACTTCGCACATTTCTCAATCAGTGCCGTCGCCTCATCCAGCGAAAGCATCGTGCTCGCATCACTCTTGCCATTCTTTGGATCAGGATGACATTCCACAAATAGCGCATGAACCCCTGCAGCGGTCGCAGCTTTCGCCAGCAGTTCCGCTCGCTCAGGTCGTCCACCCGTAGTTTCACCAAGCCCCGGCAACTGCGTCGAATGCGTGCAATCAAAGCACACAGGCGCCGCTCCGCCATCGCAGGCCAAATCCATCAAATCGCCAAGCCCCAGAAAATCATTGACCAGCCGGTGATACCCAAAGAACGTCCCGCGTTCGCACAACATCGTGTTTGTACATCCCGCTTCCGCCAGCTTCTTGACAACGCCCTTCATTTCCGCCGGCGCCATGAACTGCCCCTTCTTGGCATTTACACCGCGACCAAACTTCTTCGCCGCCTCTCCCGCGGCCAATAGCAAATCAGTCTGCCGACACAAGAACGCCGGAATCTGCAACAGCTCAACAACTTCAGCAGCCTTCATTGCCTGTTCTGGCGAATGAATATCCGTAGTCGCGGGCACATTGAGTTTGGACTTGATCGTCTTGAACCACGACATTCCCGTTTCGATCCCAGGTCCGCGATAGGAATTGATCGATGATCGATTGGCTTTATCGAAACTCGCCTTGAAGATGTACGGCAGCCCCACGCGCTTACACACCGCCTGCACATGCGTCCCAATCTGAAGCCCAAGCTCTAGCGATTCCAGCACACACGGTCCAGCGATAATCGCCAGCGGCTTTCCAGCCCCAATCTCAATTGAACCTACGCGGCAAAGTCTGCTCATGCTGCAAGGATAGGAACCAATGCGCGTGACGTGACTACCCTTTTGCGTGCTAGTTCTGAGCGTGATACAAGGCCCCGACAAGGGCAAAAAGTTCGAATTGCCCGCGCACGAGCCGCAATTGATCGGTCGCTCGAGCGAGGCGTTACCCATTTCCGATACCACTGTCTCGCGCCGCCACGCCGAACTCACACCCGATGATGGCCTCTGGTACATCCGCGACATCCAAAGCCAAAACGGAACATACGTCAACGGAGTCCGCATTTCAGAACGCTGCCGCCTGCGCCCCGGCGATCAGATCCGCTGCGGCGGCTCACTCTTCGTCTTTGGTGTCACCGACACCAGAGACCCCGATGTCGTCCGCTTCGTCGGTTCCGACCAAGTCGATTCGACAGTCGAAAAATCGCTGCGCCCGCTCGACTACTCCTCATTTGATTCCGGCGACTCAGTCATGCTCGCCGAACCTTCAGAACCCCGCGCCAGTGCAGTAGATCACCTCCGCGTCATCTACCGACTCACCACCCTTCTCACCCGCGGCGTCTCTGATCAAGATGAACTCCTCTCCGATGTCCTCGAACTCGTCTTCGAAGAATTCCGCCCGCAACGCGGCTTCATCGTCACGCTCGATGTCAACAACGAACCCAAAACCGCGGCCGTTAAATACGCTGTCCCGCCCAAAGACATCCTCGAATCGCGCATCAAAGTCTCGCGAACGATCCTCCAGCACGTGACCAAAACCGGCGAAGGCGTCCTCTCGACCAACGCCATGAAAGACCCTCGTTTCGCCGCCGGTGACAGCGTGCAAAGTCTCCACATCCGCTCTGCAATCTGTGCTCCTATCAAGTTCCGCGATCGCATGTTCGGGGCCATATATATAGATACGAGTCTGGCAAACATCGCCTTCACTCCCGGCCAACTCTCCCTGCTAAACGCCATCGGTCAGCACACCGGCCTCGCACTGGCGAACCAGGAACTCAACGCTCACCAAGTGCACGCCGAGCGATTGGCCGCGATTGGTGAAACCGTCGCAAGTCTTTCCCACTCCATCAAAAACATCTTGCAAGGCTTGCACGGCGGCGCCGATGTCGTGGAAATGGGCCTGAAAAAGGAGGATTTCAAGATCGCCCGCGGCGGTTGGGAAATCCTCAAACGCAACCTCGATCGCATCATGAGTCTGGCGATGAACATGCTCGCGTTCTCACGCCAGCGTCAGGTAGAGGTCGAACTGCTGAAACTTGGGCCGCTGTTCGATGAATGTGCACAATTGCTGGAAGGCACATGTCGCTCACGCGGTGTTGCGCTTCTATGCGATATCGATGCCGAGGTGCCGCCGATTCCGCTTGATGAGGCGTTGATGCATCAGGCACTCCTGAACCTGTTGACAAATGCCGTTGAAGCTGTGCCGCAGAATGATGGTGTAGTAACAGTGCGCGCGAGCTATCACACGGGTCCAGCGGCCCAGGCATTAATGCCGGGCACGGTCCACACTGCGGTAGTGCAGATATGGGTGATTGATAACGGCCCGGGAATTCCCGCTGAAAAACAGCAGTGGATCTTCGATCCATTCAACTCAACCAAAGGCCTGAAGGGAACCGGACTCGGCCTAGCAGTGGCCCGTCGCATCGCTGAAGAACACGGCGGCAAGATCATGATCGAATCGCGCGGATCGCGCTACACAGCGGGCAAGAGCGGAAGACCTGAGCCAATGACAAACGGTCCGGAATCTGGAGCCATCTTCAAACTCGTGCTCCCCGCCGATACCGCGCTCGACCCATCCGCAACCGCCCAGGCACGCGAAAAATCAGGCCAGGAAAAACTGGACCCTGATCTTGCAAAAAAAATGCGCCCACATCCGTGACCAGCGCATTCGCGTGCGACACCGCTTAGTACGCAGAGCCGCAGAGAAGCCGAGACAGGAATGAGAAAAGCAGAGCGAGAGGGTTCAAGACCCTTCACTTCTTACCTCTTCTTATCCTGTCCATCCTGTATATCCAAGTTAAAACTCCTTCTGTCTTTCTCTGCGACTCTGCGTCTCTGCGTACCAAGCACAGTCTCTCTGAATCGCGCCAATGTCGTGAGAGGAGAATCGCTCAGATCCCAAATTCCTCACCAGGCTCATCGCGATCTCCGCCGCCGCCATCGCGGAAATCCGCAACCGGCCCGGTCTTGTCACCTGCAGTAAACCCGCTTGATCCAAACTTCGGCGGCGGATTTCCCACCGGTCCCACCGGCTTCGCTGG
>SXOY01000255.1 GCA_005776545.1 Planctomycetia bacterium
GAAAGTAATTATGGCCACTAGATTTTGAGTCTGAAACCAAATCTCGATCGAATCATGGACGTCCAATTCGTTCGTTCCATTTTGCCAACCTGTGTCGAGCTGTAAGATCAAAGGAAAGCGGCGTAATAGTAATGCGCTTCTCTTTGAGCAATTGTTCGACATCTGAACCTTGATCGATTGTGCGGAAGTCGAGGCCGTGGCCTGTGGCCCAGTAATACGGTTCGTTGCGCGGGCTGAGGCGTTTTTCAAATTTGTCGACCAGGCCGTGGCAGTTCATCGGACAAACAACAATCTCAGGCATGTCCATTTCTGATTCGACCGCGGGAATGTTGATAGAAAGGCATTCGTGTCGCTCTGGCAGTCCTTGGGCGAGAATGCGGTCGAGCGTTCTTCTTGCAAAGATGGAAGAGATATCGAACCGGGGCTGGCCGCGGCCAATTTGGACCGATACTGCGATGGATGGGATACCCAAAAATGCGGCTTCGAGAGCGGCAGCAACTGTCCCTGAGTAAATGGTGTTGATCCCGCAGTTTGCACCAGCGTTCATGCCGCTGATGACGAGGTCGGGGAGAGCGCCTGCGCCGTATTTTTCGGGCCAGAGACACTCGACGCCGAGTTTCACACAATCGGCAGGCCGACCGTCGATAGCGGTACCGCTCATGAACTCGCGGACGCGAACGATCTCGGTCATGAGCGGTTGGTGAAACGTGACACCGTGCGAAGTCGCACTCTGAACTGTGAGGGGAGCCATGACATCGACCGTTGAGCCAGGGCCGCCGAGATGGCCACCAAGACAGTTCTTCTGATCGGTGATGGTTTCAAAGAGCGTGACGATGCCCGGTGCGCGGATTCCATCGTCGTTGGTAAGAAGAATTTTTATTGGCATTGGAGGAGAGTTTAGGGGAGAACTGTTTGAATTGCCCGTCTGCGCGTTAGAGAATAGATCACGACGCCAGCACCCAGCGCAAACATGAATGTGCTGAAAAATTGGCCGCGGGATAGGCCCAGAATGTGTTGGTGCACAAGATGAGAATCTGGCAATCGCCAGAACTCAGAGGCGAAGCGCGCTAAGGCGTAGGTCATCATGAAGAGCGGGCCAATAATTCCTACGCGGGGCTTGAATACAAATGCAATCCAGAGGATCAGTCCGACGCAAAGTCCCTCGCCGAGTGCTTCGTAAAGCTGGGATGGATGGCGAGCCGAGATAAAAGGTCCGAGCTTGGCGGCGAGAACTGAATCACCGGCAAAGATCCGCTCCAGCAAACGATTGGCCGCCATATCGAGCGACGTATCGGTTGGAAGCGCCTGCGTACGAATGAGATTTTCAAGTTGCACAGATTGTTCTGGTGAGAGTTGCAATTGCTGGCCGCTGGTTATCTCGTGCGGGAATTTCACACTCCACCAGGGACCGTCCTGGCCAGGAGGTGAGACGATCTTGCCGAGCAATTCGCCGTTGACGAAGTTGGCACATCGAACGATGAAAATCCCAAAGGGCGTGGCGAGCGCGAGCGCATCAAAGAGCGCGAGCGGCGACATTTTCCCGGTGCGTGTGCCATCGAGAGCTTTTGTGCCGCGACAAACGAGCAGTGTGGCGATCAAAACGCCGGCAAGCCCGCCGTGAAAAGACATGCCGCCTTGCGTGAGTCGAAGGACACCCCAGAAAGGAAAGGAGACGTCAAATGAGGTGAGGAGTGAATGTTCGTAGAGAATGCAATAGCCGAGGCGGCCGCCGAGAAGCACTCCCATGACTAAGGAAAGCAACACGTCAAAGATGCGATTTTCGGGAAGCGGCGAACGACTTTTGCGGGCAAGAAATTGCAGCACAAAGTACGCAATGGTGAACGACGCAATGAATCCGAGGCCGTACCACCGAATAGCTAGGTCACCGAAAATCCTGAGAATAATCGGGTCGAGCGTGTGATAGAAGGATGCGAGTGTGGGCGTCATATGTGGTTATCAGCGGGCATCGATTCCAAAGAATCGTCTGGTGTTGGCGTTCAGGATTTCGTGGAATTGCGGGAAAGGGATGCCGCGGACTTCGGCGAGTTTTTGTGCGGTGTAGCTGGTCATGTAGGGTGCACAGGGGCGAGTCGTGCGCTTTGGTTCGGGGCTGAGGTAGGGCGCATCGGTCTCGACCATGAGTCGATCCAGCGGCACAAGTTTGGCGGCTTCGCGCACTTCGGCTGCGCTGCTGTAGGTGAGTACGCCGGTGAACGAGACACATGCACCGAAGTCCAGAAGCGAGCGCATGTCGGAGAGTGAACCGGTGAAGCAGTGGAAGACATAGCTTCCGGGATCGAAGGGCTGATTCTTGAGGATCGGCATGAGGTCTGCAAACGCTTCGCGGCAGTGAATGACGATGGGCTTATTGATCCCCTTGGACTTCGCAGTTTTCATGACCTCAAGTTGTTGGGCAAGCACGGCGTGCTGGACATCCCGCAGCGGCTTCTTATGGAAGTTATCCAGACCCAGTTCGCCCCACGCGACGCACTTTGGGTGTGCGATGACTTTGAGAATGTTCTCCCACACCATTTCGCGGTCGGTATAAAGAGGATGGACGCCGCTGGTGCACCAGACGCGTCCGTAACGCTCGGCGAGGGCGAGGACCTCCAGGCAATCGGATGTATTTGTTGAAATGGAGATGCAGCCAGAAACCCCATGTGCGGCGGCCTCGTCCAGAACCGCCTGGGTCTTGTCCTTGAAATCCGGGAAAGTGAGATGGCAATGCGTGTCGATCACGCGGGAGGATACGACCGATCGCGCCAACGATCACGGAATATGGCGAACATCCTTGTAGTAGGCCCGCACCCTGATGACCAGGAAATTGGCATGGGGGGGACGATTGCCCGGCTGGCGGACCAGGGACATGACATATTGATCCTGGATATGACTGATGGATGCCCCACTCCGATCGGAGATCGCCCCACCAGATTGAAGGAAGCCGAGGGGGCTCTGGCGTGTTTGCAAGGCAGCTGCCCGGGAGCCAAGCCCATTCGGCGGGCGTTGCTGGATTTGCCTAATCGTCGCGTGGAACACACATTGGAAGCACGCCACAAAGTAGCGGGCGTAATTCGGGCACATCAAGCCCAGATCGTGTTTCTGCCTCACGCGGAAGATGCACATCCGGATCATCGGGCGGTGACGCGGATTGTGGAAGATGCGAGATTTGATGCAAAATTAACCAAGGTTGACATGCCCTCGCCAGCGGGATTCTCCATCGTTGGACCTCCGATCTATCCAAAGTGGATGTTCTACTACTTCTGTTCGCACTTGCGAAGCGTTCCTGCGCCAACATTTCTGGTAGACACCACCGGGTACGGCGATAAGAAAATCGCAGCAGTCAGCGCGTATCGAACACAGTTTGAAATGAACCCGCTCAATGCTGGTTTCCCGCAGCGACTGAAATCATGGGATGAATATTTTGGATCGCGACTGGGGACGACGACCGCCGAACCGTTCTTTGCTCTTGAGCCGATCGGCCTCAATTCTCTAGCAGGTCTTGCAATGTAATTGCGAATTGGCTTGAACGGCGCGCGATGCACGCAACAATCTGGCGAATTCGCTCATGAACCCCACCGCTGCGCTGCTTGAACCTGAGATTCGCGAACTGGTCGAAGAAGGCCGGTATAGCGAGCTGCGCGGCGTACTTTCTGCACTTCCCAATGCCGATGTCGCGGATATTCTGGCAGAATTGCCTCCAGAAAAGGCTGCGCTTGCATTTCGATTTCTAGCACATGATGACGCTGCGGAAACGTTCTCTTACCTGCAGAGCGACAAGCAGGAAGAAATTATTGAAAAACTGGGCAATGAAGTCTCGGTAGGAATTATCGAAAACATGAGCCCCGATGACCGGGCGAAGTTGATCGATGAACTGCCGCACGACTGTGCACAGCGCATCGTCGCATCGCTCTCGCCAGAAACGCGAGCATCGACGCAAGCCATCCTGGGATACCCGCCAAAGTCAGTCGGACGACTGATGACGCCGGACTACGTGGCCGTCAAACCCGGTTGGACAATCGCCCAAACACTGCAGCACATTCGCGCA
>SXOY01000256.1 GCA_005776545.1 Planctomycetia bacterium
GGTCTGATCAAATGCCGCGAAACAACTCCGCTTCGTGGCACTCCATATCTAATATGTACAACGTTTGCCGAGGTTGCAAATAATCTTTTGAAATCCGATGCAAATTGTGGGAATCGCCATTGGTGCCCAGCAAGCACGCGCAGATTTTTCTAGGGTGTTTACCTATGTAACGGATACCGGACGAGCAAAGGGGAAAGGCGCATAACGGAAGGTCGCATAAAAACCGATGCGAAGACGTATCGAGACTTAGTAATGTTATGTCGAACAGTGGCGAAGTGCAGAGACACTACTCTAAGTTCTGGTCATTGTCGCTTTCTGATGTGTTTTGTATCGACTCCGCGACCTCTGCGCCGCAGTTTACCCGCCTCAAGAGGGCGGTGAGTGCTTGGTTTGCGTATTTACTTGATTGGAAACGTATCAGGTTTTCGGCGTCGCGGACTTGATCCAACTCGTCATAGTGTCCAACACAACCGGCGCAAATGTCTCTTCAATCGCGGCATATTCAGCAATGCCGCCGGTCTTACATGTCTGAAAAAGATGGTTGAGATTGGGGAACACGCGGACGGTGAAGTCCTGATTTCCACCCGCAAGCAGGGCCTTGGTAATCTCCGGAATATTCTGCGAAGCGACCACCTGTGCATCCAAGCCGCCGTTCAAGATCAGAACCGGACATTTTACTTTTCGAAGTGATTCGCGCGGATCGAGTGTCAAGAAAGTTTTCATCCAGGGCTGTTCAAGACCAGCCTTAGCGCCCTTCACCGCCGCTGACAACTGTTGTTCATCGGGCTGCTGTCCACCAAGCCCGTATTGCAGTTTGACCAGTTCGGTGAGCGCGGCTTCCAGTTCTACTGACTTGCCAGCTTCTGCTGCCGAAAGCGCTTCGCCCTGTACCTTCTGAATCGGAGCAATTGCGGCCTCGGCAGCGCCGCCCGCTCGCATCATTGCAGCCATCTGCACGACCAGAATCTCATGTCCGTTCACTCCCGTGCCGGCGAGCAGCACAATGAACGCAACATCTTTAGAATCTGCAGCCACGATTGGCGCGATAAGTCCGCCCTCTGAATGGCCGGCGAGTCCAATGCGGGCAGAATCAACTTCCTTCTGCGTCTTGAGAAATTCAACGCCGGCACGCACATCAGTCGCGAAATCCAGGGTTGTCTCTGCTCCCTTTTTTGCACTCGTCGATTTTCCCACTCCACGATCATCAACGCGCAACACTGCAATGCCAGCACGCGTAAGGTAATCCGCAATCACAAGAAATGGACGATGACCCATCAACTCCTCATCGCGATTCTGTGCGCCAGAACCTGTTATCAATAGAACTGTTGTGAATGGTCCACTGCCGAATTTCGCGGCCTCTGGAATAGTCAAAGTTCCGCCGAGCACCGTGCCATCTGCGGCGTTGGTATATTGCACTTCTCGCTCGGTGTACAGATACGGCTTTACCGGGTCCTGCGGCTTGGCTTTTTCGGCGGATTCCCCCGCAGCCATTTTCGTTAAATGCAGGGCCAATTTTGCTCCGCCCTGATTCAGCAGACCTTCGGCCTTGGATTCATCATCGCCAATCGTCGCCTCAAAATGTGCCCACGCCGGTTCAGGCATCTGGGGCAGCCCAAGCGTGAACTTCAGATTTTTTCCATCAATCTTGCAATCTCGCAGGGGTGCATCTTTCACTCCTTGCGACGGGATACTCATCGTCCCAGTTGCCGTATCGCCCGTGCCAACAAGTTCAATACTGAACTCAAGTTTCGAGCCTGGAATTTCTACTTCGCCGCGCCAACGCTGGACACTCTGTGCCTGCTCAACTGCAGCCGTTGGCGCAGATTGTGCATATGAACTTGAAGCAGAACCACACACAACGCCCAGGGCCGCGGCGGCCCCGATAATGCAACTAAAGCAGTTCTTCATAATAATTCCGGAGTTAATCCTGCAACTTACCTTTCCATGTCACATCGTCTGAAGTTCCCATGGTCTCATCTCTCCCAGAGGAACGGAAAATGATCTCTGAGATCTGGGAACCCTTCGCTGCCTCGCCATAACGGAATGTCATCCGATTTCCCCACTCATCATTGAATATCTGTTCGGGGGCTTCAAGCTCTGACAGTTCCTTTGGCAACTTTCCATCGTGACTCAGGCGGTAGGCCGACATCATGATGCAAATCTGATTGATGTTGCTCTGGATCGCTGTTGACTGCGCAAGCCTCTTGCTACGAATCGCGGCGCGAACATAGCCTCCACCGGGCGCCGGAGGAGCGCCACCTTCGCTGGTCACCGCGCCAGTGGCAGCAGGCGCAGGAGCGGCGGCCGGAGGTGGGCTGCCACCGCCGACGAACAGGAACATCATGATGGCGACAACAATCAACAACCCAAGCAAACTGAACGCAGCATACCCGCGTCGAAATTGTGGTTGTGCTGTTCGCTGTGATTGGGCCATCTGAGCCATCTGGACACTCCTGACCAAGCTCCCTAATCATAGATCGGCTGCCAGCACTGCACCGGTCATGACCGGTCATGCAATTTGGACCCAAAACTGCCTCTATACTGACTATCACCTTTGATATTGGAGCCAACCTATGACTATTCGGACCATCATTCTCACCGGCCTTCTGGCGACCGCTTCGTGCCTCTCTCTAACCGGCTGTTCCTCTGCCACAATCGCCGCCAAAGAGAAGATCTTTGGAATTGCCAAGCGGGATCAACTCGTGGCTCGCGTTGAAGATGCAAGAGAATCACAGGTTGATGCAAAAAAGCAATTCGAATCCGCACTCGCGGAGTTCCTGGCCGTAACCGGCACACAAGGCAAGCTCGGCGACATCGAGGCAAAGTACAACAAACTCAAGAGCGCCACCGAACGAAGCGAAGCTCGCGCCAAAGCAGTGAGCGGCCGCATTGAAGAAGTTGACACCGTCGCACAGAAACTGTTCAGCGAATGGAAATCAGAGCTTGACCTCTACAACAACGCCAACCTCCGTTACGCGGCAGAAAAACAACTCGCTGACACCAAATACCAGTACAGCCAGTTGCTGGCGAAAATGCGTGCAGCCGAAAGCAAGATGCAGCCCGTCTTGAAGTCGCTTCAAGA
>SXOY01000257.1 GCA_005776545.1 Planctomycetia bacterium
TCCAGCACCTTGCCCACCTGGAAATCCACAATCTCATCGATGCTCTCCGGTAACAGATAGAACCCCGGATTGGTCGGACAGATGATCGCGCCAGCCAGCGTCAGCGTTTCATAGTTGCGAATATCCACCAAGTTCAGCGGCGTCTCCCGATGGCACACAATCAACATCCGCCGCTCTTTCAGCGTCACCATCGCCGCCCGCGTCAATAAATTGCTCCCCGACCCGGTCGCTATCGCGCCCCGACTCGTCGATGAGCATGGCAGGATCACCATGCCATCATGCAGGAAGCTGCCGCTGGCGATCACTGCGCCTACATCTTTATGCGGGTGGAGGACCAGTTGGCTGCGGTAGTCGTCCGCGTGAAGCGTCGGAACCAGCGACTCCAAACTCACATCCCTAATCCCCGACTCATCAAACAACAGCCGTTTTCCATAGTCACTGACCACCAGATGCACTTCGGCTCCGGTCAACAACAGTTGTTCCAGGAGCCGCTGTGCATACCACGCTCCCGATGCCCCGGTGATGCCGAGTACAAATCTCTTTGGCCGAAGTTTGGGAGGAGGAGGTTGGATTTGCATATTCAGATCGACTCCAAAAGTCTGGGCGAAAACACTAGGGAACCGCGACCGATCGCCGATAGTGCCACATACGTTGTTTTTTCAGGGTGCATGGAATGTGCCCACGGTACTGAATCTGGAGGATTCACATGTCTGGTGTTCGTTTTGCTTCCGTCTTCGCGGGTCTCGCCGCGAGTGTTCTGTGTCTCTCGGCTTGCTCAACCGGTTATCACACTTCGCCCGACATCGCCAGCGCCAAGGGCAATGTTCGCGATCCCAATGTCTATTCCCAGACTCAAGCCGTTGTGCGCTCTCTTGAATGGGTCATCAACAAGTACCCCATCGAGACCCCGCGCTCAATCACCCGCAACGACACCGAGTCCGGCGGCAAGCCCTCTAGCAGCGGCACCATCGCCATCAACCTTGTCGAAGGCACCTCACAGGAAACCTACGACAAGGTGTGCAAGGAGCTCTCCAGTCGCCTTGGTGTCGAAGCTGTTCCCGTCACCCAAGAAATTGCAGCTGCTCATACCATGCCGATCTACCACGTCGGGCGAATCTGGATCCGCCAGCAGAATGCCAAGATCGATGTTTTCCGTCCTATGTACGATCTGCCGCGGCACAACGATGGATCTTCAGTCTTCCAGTGCATCACCGTCAACCTCCGCGGCTGGCTTGAACCCTGGGCCATCGATGGAACCCAGTCCCGTAACCCAGGCACCATAGACGTTCCCGCAATCAACGCCTACGGAACACCAACCGCCGCCAATCAGCAGCTCAGTATTTACGATTGATGTCGCGTTCAACACCCCGCACTGAACACATCTACAAAGTCGAGATAATCGAAGAAGTCGAGTATGCCGTTTGCGTTGAAATCTGCGGCGGAATCTTCAGTAGCGAACGAGTCGACGAAGTCGAGGTAGTCGAAGAAATCGACGATGCCATCGGAGTTGAAATCAGCGGGGCAGTAGAGCGGGGCGAACCAGATGGCGCGGCCCTGGGTTGCGATGACCATTCTGCCGCGGGATGGCTCAAGCAGCAAGTCGATTACTGGTGCGTTTGGCAATCCAGTTGTATATGGACTCCATGTCTGGCCATCATTGCGAGACATCCAGACACCTTGATCGGTGCCCACATAGATTCGCGCTTGCGGGTAGCGCTGATCGAGTTCAATGACTTGTGTTGGGACATCGGGCAAGTTTCCATCGAGCGTGGTCCAGGTTGCGCCAGCATCAGTTGAGCGGCGAACGTGCGGATGGCCGAATTGTGCACCTGCGAGATACACCGTCTGTGCATCGGTGGGGTCAACGAGCAATTCGCGCGTGGTACGCGGCCAGCCATCGGCATCGGTGAGTCGCAAAGTGAAGTTTGTGCCGCCATCGCTGCTGGAAAGGACGCGGCTGTCGCTGGTGGCAACGTAGACAAATTGGGTGTCGCTGGTTCCCATGGCCATTGCGCGGATGGCCCAGGGAGAACCAGTGGTGAGATCGCCGCTGAGAGCGGTGAAAGATGAACCATTATTTGTGGAGACGTGTACTCGATCGCTCGCGTAGAGCATGCGGCCAGGAATAACAGGGTCGAGCAGGTATGGCGGAAAGAAAGCGTGTCGGCCCGTGAGGCCGGTTGCACCTGCGCCGCCAAAACTCGCGCCGCCGTTGGTTGATCGATTGAGATTGCCCAGACCCTGCGAGCAGGTGAACATGAGCGTTGGATCGAGTGGTTGGATTCGAGTCCAGCCGCCATCGCCGCCGGTGAGGTGTCGCCATTGGAGCGAAGAGGATTCGCGCATGGCGGTTCCGTTGTCCTGCATGCCACCCATCAGGACAATGTCGCTGGCGGGAGAACTTGAGATTCCAGCGTAGAACTGAATTGTGGTCAGACCGTTATTGAGCGGCGTAGCAGTCATGTTGGTCGCGCTGGGCGTGCGCCACACGCCACCGTCAGAACCCCACACAAAGCGGCCGGATGCATCAACATCCCAGCCGTGGAAATCGGGATGGCCAGTGTTGTGCGAAGTCCATGATGCGCCAGCATTCGTGGAGCGGCGAACGGTTACGCCTCCGAGTAGCACGATGTCCTGATTTGTGGGGTGAGCGACAACGAGGTTGTTGTAAAAACCCTGGCTGCTCATGTAGTTGTCAACTGTGAGATTTGTCCACGTGTCGCCCTCATCATCGGATCTTGCAATGACATAGACCGCTCCGCCGCTTGCGCTTGAGCCACCAACTCCAAGCCCTGTGCTGATCGTGCACATCGCCAGATAGATTCGTCCGGTAGCTGGGCAGACAGCGATTGAAATTCTGCCACCGTCGGTGGGAATTCCGGGGAGTCGTGCCCAGGAGTTGCCACCATCGCGGGTGCGATAGAAGCCGTTGTCGGTGTTTCCGTATGGAGCGCCGATGGTGGCGTACATGGTCAATGGGTTGCCGGGCTTGAATTCGATATCAGTTGCATCGACGGAAGGCAGTCCGTTGAGAAGTTGTGTCCAAGTTGCGCCTTGATCATTCGAGCGAAACACGCCGCGTGGACCGCCAGCCTGTGGATGTCCTTTTGCTCCCAGCCGTTGTGGACCGCCACCGG
The DNA here is from genome assembly GCA_005776545.1 of Planctomycetia bacterium. The sequence goes on from SXOY01000257.1 coordinate 3,138, forward strand.
TTGCAGTTGTGGCGGCGTAGATCGTATTGAAATTGGCGGGGTTGACCAAGATGCGAGAAAAGCAGCGACCGGAAAACGTGGAAGCGCCAAGCACGGTCCAGGTGTCGCCCCCGTCGAACGAGCGATAGAGACCAAGCCCGTAGCGCGAGTGGTTTGCGAAATTGGCTTCGCCACTTCCTGCGTAGAGAGCGCTGGGCGCACCGGGCGGATTCATTGCGAGCGCGCCGATGGCGGTTGAGGGCATGGCATCGGTGAGCGATGTCCAGCTTGTGCCGCCGTTTGTGGTTCGCCACACGCCGCCATCAGCAGCGCCGATCCAGTAGAGGTTTGGATCGGTAGGCGAACACAGAACCGCGGCGACGCGACCAGATGATCCGCCAAAGAAATCGGTGGGGCCGGGACCGACGTTATCGGGTGCCTGTGTGAGCAAGAGCGGGATGAGTGCGATTGGAAGCATGATGAGATTCCCTGCGGCGGACTAATCCAAAGTTGGCCCGATGGAAATGGAGAATACCAGAAAGCGGAGGAGGAGAGAAGTGTTAAATTGCACGAAATTAAGTTTGTTTCTGGTTGTTCAGGGGCTTGGGTGCAGTCAAGATGGGGCGGCCTTGAATTTATCGATAACGCGCGTGCAGTTGTTTGTGATGATTTGGGCTACTTCGCTTGCCGCGGGAATGTGTGGCGCGAGCTTTGGGAGTTCAACCAGTATCTTATCTGCCAGTTCTGGCACGCGCTGCCTGACCAGAGGTTTGGAGAGGTTGGACTCTTGAGCCAATTGTTCGAAGTGTTTGACTGTGATTTTGGACGACTCATACTCGCCGCCGATTTTCATGGCCATTTTGGACGAGAGTTGTGGGTAATAGCTGGTACAGAGCAGGTCATAGAGCGGGGCAAACTGAATTCGCTTGCCTGAATAGAGCAACGAAAAGTTCTTGCCGTGCGCATCATGATTGCCAATCAGGAAATTGAAAATGACAGCATCGAGAAGGGCCATCAAATCAACTGCGGGAGTTGTTGATACTTCGCGAAGCAGGTCGAAACACTGTTTGAGCGTTGGCCCGCCCTCTGCCTGATACTTGTTCTCTGGCACAATGCCCAGTGCTTGACAGAAATCTTCCTGGTGTTTGCGATGAAGTGCGAGGCCCTCAGTGGTATCGGGTGAAGGAGATTCGGTTGTGCGGTCGTATCGCGTCACGATTAAGTAGTCAATGTCTTCTGCTTTACCAGTCTGCGCGAGTGCCGCCTCCAGGCCGATAGATCGGGCCAGTTGCATGCAAAGTGCTTCGTTAAAGACGATATTCTGAAAGTGCTGAATCGCCGGTTTGAGAATATGAGTGCTCATTGCTCCATCGAGCGGCATGGAAATCTGTGTTCCTGAAGCATGGACGGCGATCTTGTCCTGCGCTCCTGCCAGCGAAAGGCGCACTTCTGCATCGCCGGCTAAGAGCGGCCGCTTCGGCAACTCTCTGAGAATGTCCGCCAGCTCTTTGCCGCTGAGGGCGCGATATTTGGCTCTGCCGCCAGGTAGTTCAGTACCCGCCGGAACGAACGTCACTGCGCCCGCGCATTCGCCACCGATCCGTTCCAGCATCGCGTAGTCGTTTCGCGCGCTGATGCCCAGGTTCTTCGCGACCAGTTCGCGTTTGTTTTGCTCCGGCAGAATGCCAGCGAAAAATCCTCGACATTCGTTTTTGTTAGAATGTGTGCGAGTCAGGGGCAACGAGTGTGACAATGGCACTGCCGCTGGGTCGCTCTTCCAGGAATCGAGGTAATCGAACAGCATCTGTCCGTGCTCATCCTGAATGAGTGTTCCGACGAGGTGGTGGTGCAGGTAGACATCGAGTTCACGTTTCATGGCTTCACCTGCTGACCGAAGCGCTCGGTCGGTTGATCAAGTTCGATCGTGATGCCAAGAGTCTGCAGAACTGTCAAGGCCTTACCAATATGACAGGTTGGCTTGCCTTTTTCGAGATCGATAATGAACCGCAGTCCTGTGCCTGAAGTCAGCGCTAGATCTCGCTGGGTTATGCCTTGGACCTTGCGGATCCGTTTGACATACTGGCCGATTTTCTCAGGGGTTTGTTTCATTCGAAGCTCACTCAATGTTACCGATCGGGAATATTAATGCTGCACACGAAGGGAATCAAGAAGAATGTTACCGATCGGGAATAATTGTGCCTTGTTGCAGCGATAACGCCGAAATGTTACCGATCGGGAATAAAATGGGCTAGACCAA
>SXOY01000258.1 GCA_005776545.1 Planctomycetia bacterium
AAGCGATGTCGCCGCCAACTGCGAGCACTCGCTCTCTCGCCATAAAACAATTCACCAAGCTCTGCAATCCGCCATCGACTATCACACAGGTTTTGATTGCGCCATCCATAGCTGCTCCTAGTACTAAATCATACCTCTAAATCTGGCGACTGTTGAGGCGACTCGCTATCCAGGCCCTTGCCAACCTTCGCGTAAACCACTGATACCGCGAGCATCATCAACCCAATGCCCACAAAACTCACAACTCGCCAGCCCGCAGGGACTCCTACCAAGTCATAGATCAGGGCCTTCGCCGCGGCAACCCCGAGCAACACAAGCCCAGCATGACGCAATGGTCCCGCCCTCTTGATGAACCCCGAAACAATCAATCCAACACCCGCAACACCCCACCAGATGCTCACCGCAGCTCGTTGCGCAGTTTCAATATCTGAGAATTCCCGAACTATCCGGGCAACATCCATACTAGTTGCGCCTAGCAATAAAACTCCTCCGGTCACACCGCCGAGAACTTTCACAATTGTCGCCGATTCCAGTCGACCAAAACTCTCCCATATCGACCGCCCGCAGAACCAATACGCGCCAGAAATAATGATCGCTTCAACTACACCAAAGTGAACAAATAAACCCCATCTCGCAGCAGGAACATCCCACGACAATTCAGGGAACAACCACCCAAGCCACGCCAACCCTGCTCCAAATGCCACGGGAACGGCTGCGATCGCAAGTTGGAACTTGGGCATCTTGAATGAAACCATCGAGGCCGCTAGTACAATAATCGCCCAGAAAAACGCGCATCCCGTTGCATCGGTCTTATCAGAAAACACCGATGTCGCCAACATGATCAAGCCAATCGCAGCGCTCGCAATCCCGGTTGCCCGACCAAGAAATTCCGCAAACGACTTCACAGTTCCCTCAGGTTTCAACCTGCGGAAGTGATCCGCAAATATCCACCACACCACCGCCGCCGATATTGGCAGCAATGCCCACCATTCAAACGCCATGAATACCGAAGGAAGTGAAATCGCCTCGGGGCTTGGCTCACGTGTAAGTACGCCATAATCGACCGCGAGTATTCGAATCGACTCCGCCGCGAGCATGCCCAGCCCCGCAAATCGGAGCGACACCGACTTCAAGTGACGACTCAACAGTGCCATGGCACCCGAAAACAAAAGCATGAACGCCGCTGCCATGAACGGACGACAATCAAAACTCCCAATCGTCCACATGAATGCGCCCGCGATTACGCATAACCCATAGAGTTTCTGCCACGTCCCGGTTGCAACCGCCCGCATCAAAATGGCAGTCCCAAACCAGGCAATCGCGCAACCGCTGCACAGCAACGTAAGACGCGAAACTTCAAGTTCGCCCGTTCCAAACACAGCCAAATTCCAGCCCGATGTTCCAACCAGCACTCGAAACGAACCCGCAAGCAGTGCCGATGCCGCATAAATATGCAGACTCCGAACCTGCATCCATCTCGCCGCAAATGCAGCACCGAGTCCGAGCACAACCAATGCCGCTGGTTCAGCCCAGCCCGAAATACCCAGGATAATCGCGACCACTATCGCTGACAAGCACTGCACAATCAGGCTCGCGCCAAGCTGTTCCGCGACATTCTGCGGCGGGTCTTTCAACACTCGCAAATGTCCTGACAGGACGAACCCAAGTCCGCCAGTTGCGATCGCGGCGGCCGCCGGAACGAGCCATTCTGGCGACGTCGCTATTCCGCCCATGATTGACCATGAATACACAGCCGTAGAACCCAGCAACACACACCATGCAGTTGAACTGAAACTCGTCATGTACGAGCGAGCGGTTGCCCATTTGGTGGATGCACCGAACGCACCGGGCTTGTTTTCATCCGTGGGTTCAGTCTTGACGCTCTTCGCCCAGTACGCCAACTCAATATGCATCAAAGTCCAGACACACGGTGTCCAGAGAAGGACCATGTGTGGCGCCACTCTTCTCATCGACATCGCCCACAATGAACCGGCGATCACAGTGCCCCACCACACCATAGTGCGAAGGGAGTAAAACGTTTTTATCTTCGGCCCCATGCGTGCCGAAAGGAACAAACCTGATGCAAGCAGCAGAAGCAGATACAGAGGCAAGACCACCCGCGATGGTTCGCCAGCTCCCATGAGAAACGGAGACACATACGCGCCCAACAGCCCCAACAAGCCAACAGTCGCGACGCGTTGGCGAATGGCAAGTGCCATCGCACCCGCTGAAACAAGAATCAATAGAACGAAACAAGGTACAATTGCGACAAGGTGGTGCACCGCATGCGAGGCATAGACCGCTGCAAACAACGCTCCCAGACCTGTTGCGGTCAGCGATGCCGCAGCCAGAGTCTTCCCTGCCTCCAGCTTTCTGAAAGCGATTTCACCCATGGCAATGAGCACACCGCCAAAGGCAGCGCCTAATAGACACTTGTATCCCGGAGGAATTCCCTTCAACCATCCCTGTTCGATTGCGAGCTTCAGGAAGAGCGCAATCCCGATCATACAGATGATCGCGCCAATAACCGCATACCAGCGTCCCCCGATCAGTCGTTCGAAATCGATCGGAGGTATGAGCGGCTTTGCTGGCGGAACAGGCTTCCGCACATTCTCTACAAACTCCACTACCCGCCGGCTTTTTGATGACGGCTCGATGGCTGGAACTGGAGCGTGAGCACGAGTCGCAACATCGGGCAATTCCACCGGTATTGGAGGCGGGATCAGGCTGCTCGGATCGACCATTGGTGGCCGTGGATCCTCCGCGATCTTCAACGCCTGCTCAATTCGAGACAGCCGCCGCGTAAGCTCATCAAGTTCACGGAAGACGTTTCGGATTGGTGGTGTCAAAGAACCTCCGAATCTCTCGATCAACCATAGCACTCAAACTGTGACCGATTCGACCAGATCCGCGGCTTCGGCTGCAGTTCCCCATGACATCGAAATCCCCTGCCTCCCATGCCCATAGTTATGAACCACAGGAACCTGAAATGTCCGGTCAACTTCGAGCCGGATGTCTTCAAATGTCGAAGATCCAATTCGAGTCGGGCGTAATGCAACAAGCGTCTTTGTAAGTCTGGCGAGTGTGAATTCCTGCCAACGCGGATGCCCATCAATTTTCAATAGCTCGCGGCAGCGTTCGAGTACTCCAGGAAGCACATCCGAGTCCACATCCAAGGTCTCGATTCCAGATTCAAATGTCCCACCAAGCACCAGATGAGTCTTGAATCGGAAGATATACGCAACTCGACCCTGGGGCGCATCATCGTGCAGGCTGTAATCAAGCCCGATGTCATTGGGGATGTGAACGATGACGCCGCGCATGGGCACAAGTTTCGGGTCAGTCAGTAGTTTTCGGGAACCCAGGCCGCTGCAATTAACAATTGCATCGAAGCCTGCAAGTTGATTCAGCGATTCAAGGTTCTCTTCGCGATGTTTGACACCGAGGGATTTCGCCAGTCGCTCCAGCCAGTCCATATATAACAACGTATCAATGTGCCAACGATTTCCAACCAGCCCTTCGATGCCGGAAGGCGCGGGGAGCGATTTGCTTTCAAGAAGATTCTCGATCCACGGATGTTCGATTCGAGATGAGTAAAAGTACTCACGCAGCGGTGCAGCAAATACTCCGGATGTATCCGCATGCCTCGCCGCACAAATCTGTAGTCGCCGAAGTGATTCAGTCATCCAGCGTTGAAATCGGAGCGTAACCTGGGCACCTGGATACGGGGTGAACATTGCTGGTGCC
>SXOY01000259.1 GCA_005776545.1 Planctomycetia bacterium
AGATGCAGCGGCGCATCATCGAGTGTGATCGATTGAGTCGCCGGTCCCCGGATTGTGAGCCACCGTCCGATCAACTCACTCAGTGAAACATCCTGGCCAGCAGGAACTTGCATGAGGCCCCGGTGATATTCACGCAGCTCAGCAAGAAGTGTGGACAACTCCGAATCAATCCGACCAAGTTCTTTTTCCGCGGCGGGTTTTGTAGCAGTTTCAGTAAGTCCATCCAGTTGAGTACGAATCGACATATAGAGCGGCTTCTGATCTCGCTGCGGATCATGAACAACTGCACAGAGCGATCCAAGTCCAAGTGCTTCGAGCCGATTCGCCACAACGTCGATCGCCGTTCGCTTGTCACACACAAAAAGTACTCGCTCTCCGCGCGAGAGATGATCCCCAATGATGTTTGTGATCGTCTGCGATTTGCCCGTGCCGGGCGGCCCGTGAACTACAAGTACCGTTGAACTGCGTGCAAGATCCACCGCTCGCGATTGACATGGATCGCAGGGCGCAACCAGCCGCTCGGGAGTTGATGGTGGGGGATCAGAGATTCCAGTGGTGTCGTGCTTGATAAAACTCTGAACTGGGCCTCGCAGTTCTGGCTGCAACATCATCTCACGAGTATCACGCAGCAGACTCTGATTTGAGACTGGAAAAAGGCCCAGGACTGCACTTGTAATAAACGCGGGAGCTTCGGGCAGATCATCAGTCCGCGGCGTAGATTGCAGTGTAAATTCCTCAGGCATCTCAGCCTGCTCAAAGAGTGGGGGAACCTCCACCTTTGCCGCTGCCGCTACGACCTTCACAAGCTCGCATACTTCACGCCAGGGGTTGGAACCGTCATCATCAGTGAAGAGCGATTCAGGGCGTTTCCCCGTTGCCTGTTCTGCCCACGCCAAAAGCGATTGATTAGGTTGAACGCGGTCGATGTCGTCGTTCGTGCACGAGAGTTCAAGCGTTGCCTTGCCACCCGACTTGATGGCAATTGAAATCGGCATGAAGCAGACGGGCGCAAGCACGCGGCGTGTAGATGGTTGACCATCCGGCCCAGGCACTCCGGGCGGAATTGAAAGAAGCGGAAATCCCAGGTGCAAAACATCAACGCCGGTGTCGTTCTCGTAGGTCTGTGCTTCGTCAGCAATCAATCGAAGTTTGTGAAGAACGGTCTGCTGGTCGTTCCAGTCCTGGCGCAATTTCTTTTCCGCTTCAGTTTCGGGAACTGCTGGCTCGGTGCTACTTGAAGTCGAAAGCCTCGTGCGACCAAATCGTCGAGCTGTCCTTGCTTGGACCGACTTTGGCGCAGTGATCGATGACTCAATAGAAGCCGTTGCAGAGTCAGATAGAAGCTGCTTGAGTACCTGAGCTGGGGCAAGGCCCTTGAGGTGTTTGATTGAGTCGAGATCAATCCGCTGCCGACTGTTATGCGGACGACAATTCATGCCCGGCCCTGTCATGATCGCTGAGAACAGTCGATCAAGCATCGATTGAAGTACGCGCGAGTGGTGAGCCGAAGGCTTTTGTGCTGAAGGTGTCATGTGAGAATCATCGATTTTCATAGAGGAACATAGCAGAAACGATCGTTGCGCCAAAGGCTCTTTCAATGATAGAATAGCAGCGTGGGAATTCGCTGGTCATATTTTGCCATACCCGGAATCAGCTTCAAGTCCGAGCCGCTGAAAGCTGATCCAAGAGTGGCCGCACCGATTCATGATGTGCCACGCGTATCCCCCGGCCTGAAGGATCGAATGCAAGTGCGTGGCTCGATTGTGCTGGTTAGTTTCATTGTGTTCATGGTTGTCAGCCAAGTTCTCCAATCGATGCAAAAGGAACCGAGCATCATCCTGGAGATGTTCGCATGGGTTGGACCGTCCGCCGTTGCAATGTGGCTGTTGAGTCGCTGGCGTCTCTACGAACGATGGAAAGCATGGCGACGCCTTGCTCGCAACAGCAACTATCTCATGTGCCACAACTGCGGGCAGGACCTGCGCGGTTGCAGCGTTCAAGGGACCCATCGCGCGGTACAACCACCCTGGGAAGCTCAGCCATTCGATGTAGTCGCTTGCCCCAAGTGTGAGAGCAGACATTCAGTCCCTGACCTGCTTGGTGTATGGGACACATGAATTTGCGCCAGCCCAAACAACCCCGAAGCCTGCTACGTGAGCGCTGCGAGATGTCGCGAACTCCGATCATCGTGATGCTCGCGGTCGTTGTTGGAATGCACCTGTTTCAACGTTGGAAACCCCTTACCGACATCTCCATAGTCCTCATGTGGGGTGTTTTGGGCCTTGCCCTGCTCCAGATCATCGCAACTCTCAATGTTGTTCGCAGACGCAAAGATGCATTTCGGCGTGCGATCGCAGCCAACAACCTCCTCTGTCCGTTTTGCACCTACGACCTTCAAGGGACACAACCGACCGTGCCGCCCGATGACCAAGAGCCTGAGATGAAATGCCCCGAATGCGGAGCAATTGTGCGTGTCAATGATCTCGTTGTCGCGTGGGATCAAAATGTATCAGTGTCAGAAGTTCGTGCGTGGATTGACAGCAATGCCAAAACGAACAACCGTCCACAGTCGTAAGCTGTGAACGGTTGAGAAATTGCAATCTACCTGATAGTAATTTGACCTATTGCAAAAGGACGCGAACATATGTGATCTGACCATCTACCACGGTCACGGCAGCGCGTCCCTGAATAATCCGCCCACCACTTGCAAAACTCGCCGCTACCACGTAGTTCCCGGGGCGAACGCCGCGGAACCCGAATTCGCCATTGCGAAGACTAATCATTCCCGCAACGGTGGCACCAGTAGAGTCAATCAATGCAACCCGGGCGCCAGCGACAGGTTGCCGTGCTGTGTTGTAACACATCCCTTTAATCGCGCCAGCTGGCGGACGCGGTCCAGCCTGCGCTGGTGTCGCCCAAATAGCCATGAAAGCAACAACCAGAACTGAAAGTGCAGCCAAAAAACCTCTGCGATTCATGTAAGATCTCCTATGTGCGTGGCCCAACGAGTGGTCCGATACCCAGAGTCGAACGCCCAGAATACCAGATTATTGCGTCAAGCGAGCAAAATCTTCAGAATGGCAAAGTCCAAGGCTTAGACACCTTAGTTCGGGGAATAGTG
>SXOY01000260.1 GCA_005776545.1 Planctomycetia bacterium
GCGGCGCAAACCAGGGGCTGAACTGGGTCATGTCGATCATTATGGGAGGCGGGGTCGCTCTTTTGGTTCAACTTTCAACGGTGCTCCTGAGACTGGCGTCAACTGCTACCACCGGAGGACTGGGCAATTCAGTGTTTTCCACAGGTGAACATGTACTTGCGTTCATATTCGCACTGTTGGCAATCCTGATCCCACTGCTCCTTGTCGCGGCGTTTGTGGGTGTGTGCGCCTGGTACATCCATCGTCGTTCGAAGATGCGCAAGCCCGCTGTTGTTCGAACTGTGACTGACAACAATCGAGTACTCGTTCCCAATTTCGCGCGGATGTGATAATGGTCCCCAGACCCCTTGAATTGCTGATCGATGGTGAATGTCCATTCTGCGGGCGTGAGGCTGCGCTCCTGCGACGTCTCGATCGCAAACGCGGTAATCTGCGGATCGTGGATATTTCCGCTCCCGCTTTTTCAGCAGCGACGTACGGCAAAACAAACGAACAACTTCGGGCGTTACTTCACGCGAGGACTCCAGATGGCGAGATTGTGACCGGTCTGAATGCGGTTCATCTCGCGTACACCGCGGTCGGTTGGGGGTTCTTGTATGCCCCTACTCGATGGACATTGCTCCGTCCACTTTCAGACTGGTGTTACACAATCTATGCCAGGAATCGCCCGTTGCTTCGCACGTGGTTCGATCCCTGCCAAGGCGATCACTGTGCCACGAAAGCCAGCGATTCGCGTCCAATGTAACTTCGTCCGCAATTTAGTTATCTGACAAAAGGTACGGGTATGACGGCGTGGTCCGAATTTCTCGCGACTCCCACCACGTTCTGAGGGAAGTCTCAATCTTGGGACTCCGATAAATTCAGTATGCCCGCACGTTGGGTCGCTGACAGAGTGACAGGTCTCGTGGAACACATCAATGCTGTTCCCAAGTGGTCTATTGCAGCCATCTGCTTTGCTGCCACCGCTGGAATTGCTGCGCTCGACAAACTGACTGGCCCTGAAACCACCATCGGCATTCTCTACATCATGCCGGTCGCGTTTGCCGCATGGTGTGCAGGCCGAACGATTTCGTATGCGGTCGCGGTGATGGCCGCAATCTGCTGGTATGGCGACAGTCAGGCTTTGTATCCCAAAGACCTCGACATGTTCAAGTTCACTTGGAATATCGCGGTCTATGGCGGCGTCTTTTGTTTCCTCTCCATTGGTGTGCGTGCAGTCAGACTGCTCGTAGAAGACCAGCGTCAACTCGCATTTACAGATGCATTGACAGGTCTCCCCAACGCGCGTTGTTTTCGTGATCGTGCCGCACTGGAAGTCGCCCGCTCGCGGCGGTCAAACCTTCCGCTCACCGTTATCTATCTTGATTGCGATAACTTCAAAGAGATCAATGACAGCCTGGGTCACAGCGCAGGCGATGAACAACTGTGCCGTGTTGCCCGCTCATTGACTGCATCGATCCGCACGACCGACATGGCCGCGCGCCTTGGGGGCGATGAGTTTGCGTTGCTGTTGTGTGACTGTGGAAGCGAAGCCGCCAAACGCGTGGTCGCTGAAGTGCGTGCAAACCTTGAACGACTCAATGTCGATGGCCAAGCGATGACTTTGAGCATGGGTGTGCTCACGCGTGCGGTTCCGCCAGATGACCTCGCCGTGCTCATTGATTCCGCAGATGAATTGCTCTACGAAGCCAAGCGCGGCGGCAGGAATAAAGCCGTATTTGATTGCGATGTTGACGCGACGCCCCGACTGGCCGCGTAAACATCAGGTTTCGCGTGCCATGTGCCGAACCTGGCCGTTTGGCTGTTCCAGCAATATCTCATCTGCCTCGGTGATGAACAATCCGTGGTCAACCACGCCTGGAAGCGAATCAAGTTCCCGCGCGACTTCTTCCGGATCGCGATCTGGCAATGTGACATCGATCACCAGGTTGCCATCGTCGGTCACGTATTGCTCACCATCCATGCGACGGCGGATCACACCTGACAAGCCCAGGTTTCTCAGTTCTTCACGCACAAATGCCAGGCCGAACGAGAGCACCGCCACTGGAAGTGTTGCTTGTTGACCAAGTCGAGATACGAGCTTTGCTTCATCGGCCAGGTAAATGCATCGCTCGCTTGCACGCGCAACCAGACGCTGGCGGGCTACTGCGCCATGTTGCCCTTTGAGCATACGAAGTTTGGGATCGATTTCATCAACGCCGTCAAACAGCAGGTCGACTTTTTCGACTTTCCCGAATGGGTGAACATCTAATCCAAGTTCTGTCGCGGTCGTCTCACTTGCGTGGCTGGTGCCGACGCATCGAATACGAAGTCGGTCGAGTCGAACTTTTTCGGCTAGGGCGCGGATCACGCGGTTGGCGGAGCGGCCGGTGCCCAAGCCGATGGTCATGCCGCTTTGGATGCCGCGGATTGCGTCTTGCGCCAGTACATCTTCAGATTGTGGTGTTTTCAGGTCAGCCAAAGTTGATCCCCTGTGCTAACTGTAGCGAGGTTCCGTAGTTGATCGTAACCGTCTGCCGGCGCATGTACACCTTCCACGAATCTGAGCCAGATTCTCGCCCGCCGCCGGTCTCTTTTTCGCCGCCAAATGCTCCGCCGATTTCGGCACCGCTTGTGCCCACATTGACATTGGCAATGCCGCAGTCGGTGCCGCTGTGCGAGAGGAATTTCTCGCTGGCTCGGACGCTGTCTGTGAAGATTGAGCTTGATAGGCCCTGATCGACGCCGTTGTTGCGTGCGATCGCTTCGTCATGAGTCTTAACGGTGAAGACGTAGACGATTGGAGCGAATGTCTCTTCGGAGCTGATTGGCAGCGTGTTGTTTGTGGGTGCGAGGATGATGGTTGGTTCAACAAAGTAGCCGCTGAGACCGGCGGGCTGTGCGGGCTTGCCACCGATGATGATTTGGCCGCCCTGTTCTTTGGCCATTGCTACTGCCCGAACATATCCATCGACAGCACGTTGATTGACGAGGGGTCCGATGAGCGTGCCATCGCTGCCGGGATTGCCGATCTTGGGTTTTAGACTTTCGTAGGCCGTGGTCAATCTCGATACGACTTCATCTTTGCGCGATTCGTGAACAATGAGCCTTCGTGTAGTCGTGCATCGTTGACCGGCGGTGCC
>SXOY01000261.1 GCA_005776545.1 Planctomycetia bacterium
CCGTCAGCTTTGGACAGGCAGGCACTGGTGGTTCAATCACCAACGGCAATGTCAATTTCACAATTGCTGACTACATGGGCAATGGCACCGGCAGCGGCCCAAATTCAAACCTCACGGTTGGCGGCCTTGGAAACCCTGATCACGTCCAATCTGCCTGGTGGTGGTTCCGCCTTGCCGGTGACAATCGTGAAACAGCTTTCAGCAATGCAACTTCCGCAAACTACGCCGGCGCGCAAGGTCGCGTGAATTACAGCTACGCTGCTTTTGATGCAACCATGATCTGGCGTGTCACTGGCTTTGGAGCAGGCCGCGGTCTTCTGACTCAGACCATGACCATTCGCAATACATCCAGCGAAGCGATCGTCATTCAACTCTTCAATTACAACGATCTGGCGGTTGGCGGCACAGACGGAAACGACGTTGCAACACAGATCGCCAGCAACACCATTCGAGTTGATGATGGTGGAAACACTGGCTGGAAGGTCGCCTACGAAGGCACCGACACATTCGATGTCACCGGCGGCGCGGTCAATGTCCTGGGCCTCCTCACAGACAATGCCGCGGATGTTCTGGGAAATCGCGGACTGCCGGTTGGCGGCGGTTCTTTCAAAGCCGCGTACCAGTGGTCAATCACCCTGAATCCAAACGAAGCTGCCACGGCTTCATCAACACTCACGATCACGCCAACTCCAGGCTCATTGGCCCTTCTTGGGTTGGGTGGATTGGCCGCGTTCCGTCGCCGCCGCTAAATAACTGGAAAATCGCATTCCCAAAAGGCCCGCCAATCGGCGGGCTTTTTCTTTTCTGAAGTTCGCTCCCTATTAAGTCCCTAATACAATGCCGTCACATGAAACTCACCCTGATAACTACTGGCGGCACCATCGAGAAGACCTACGAGGAACGAAGCGGGAAGCTGGAAAACCGCCGCACAATTGTGCATCGAATGTTGCATCGCCTGCGGCTGGAAGATGTTGAAATCGCCCTTCACGAGTTGATGAGCAAAGACTCTCTGGACATGACAGATCAGGACCGGGCGAGAATTGTCGATGCGGTCCGAACGGCCGGTGGAAGCCGCGAAATGCCGGGAACTTGTAATGGAATTGTGATTCTGCACGGAACCGATACGCTGACCGTGACCGGTGATTTGTTGCAAAGCCAAATTACCGATCCGTGTGTACCCATTATCCTGACCAGCGCAATGCGGCCCTATGAAATGGTGCGATCTGATGCAATCCAGAACCTGACGGAGGCGTTGTTTGCAGCCCGGACACTGCCACCGGGCATTTACTGCGTTGCCCATGGTCGAGCCTTGAAGTTCCCGGGGGTCAAGAAAGACCGTGAGCGGAACACATTTGTTCCTGTCTGAACGGCTGCAACCGGAAGTGTGGTGGCTCCCAATAACCGATATAGAAAGTGGACGTATCTCCAAATAGAGCTGTTAAGCCCTTTTTGAGGCAATGTTCATTTGACGGATCCGTTATGCTACAGACATGGTCGGGCTTCGCAGGCTTAGCGGGGCATCGATTGAAAGGCGGTAGGCGATGTACTCTTCAAGTGATCCCCAATCATCGACACAGTCCGCGGCACCTGCGAAGGCTGAGGCGCTCAAGGTGAATCGCACGCTGGCTCCGTTGCCCGCGAAACGTTTTGGTTATGCCGAGGCGCGGCACTTGCTCTGGCGGGCCGGATTCGGCGGCAGCGATGATCAGATTGCGACATTGGTGAAGTGGGGGCTTGAGAAGTCGGTTGATCATCTTGTGAACATTGAGAAGATCGAATATCAACCGGTAGCCATCGACGCATTTGACAAAGACATCATGCGACCGGCAACAGTGGAGGAGCGAAATCTCTATCGGGCCGCAGCGAAGAGTCAGGATGAGAACTCGCTGGCACAGTTTCGCATCAAGCGTCAGATGCAGGAACAGGATGATCGCAAGCAAGTTCGCGAAATGCAGAAATGGTGGCTGACTCGAATGATCGAGTCACCCAAACCGCTTGAAGAAAAACTTGCACTTTTCTGGCACGGGCATTTTGCAACAAGTTATCGCACGATTCAGAACAGCTATCACATGTTCGTGCAGAACCAGTTCTTCCGTGAACACGCAATTGGAAACTACGGAGACATGCTGTTCGGGATCATTCGCGATCCGGCCATGATCGCGTATCTCAACAACAACGAGTCCAGAAAAGGCCGACCAAACGAGAATCTCGCCCGCGAGATCATGGAACTCTTCGCGCTTGGTCTTGGCAACTACAGCGAAGATGACATCAAAGAAGGTGCACGGGCGCTTACCGGTTACACCTTTGATGATGACGAATTCGTCTTCAAGAAAAACGATCACGACACCGGAGCCAAGACCATTCTTGGATCAACTGGCAAGTTCGATGGAGATGAGTTTGTCAAACTCATACTGGGCAGCCGAGCGTGCAGCCAGTACATCTGCCGCAAGCTTTACACTTTCTTTGTCACAGACCTTCCGCCCGATGAGCGGGTTCGCTTCGAAGAACTGGATATCGCACCTCGCATGCTCATCCGCGAGCTTGCGAGCACCTTTGTCGCATCTCGTTACGAATTGAAGCCGGTATTGAAAAAGCTCTTCATGAGCGAGCACTTCTATTCCACAGCATTCATGAACGAGCAGATCAAAAGCCCAGTGGTTCTGATCGTCGGGGCAGCCCGAAGCCTGAATGTGCCGGTTCGCGACCTTTCAATCCTCACCGATGCACTCGATCTCATGGGGCAGGAGATTCTCTTTCCACCCAGCGTCAAGGGCTGGGCTGGCGGTCGATCATGGATCAACACCAGCACCATCTTTGTGCGTCAGAACATCATGGCCTTCCTGATCAGTGGGAAAAAGCCGCAGGGGTATGACGCTACTGCCGACACGGTTCAATTTAATGCATCGGCACTGCTCAAAGAGCTGGCTGCTCAGGATCCGTCAGCATTGAAGGACCCTGCACAGGTCGCTTCGCACTTGCTCAAAGTCACAACTGGTCGCGTGGATCCCGCGGCGGTTGCGGCACTTTCGCGAGTCGCTTCAACACCCAGCGGCGAAGAAATCAACAACGCCGGCCTTACCAACATGATGCTCCTTATCACCGCTATGCCCGAATATCAGCTTTGCTGAAAAATCAGATTACGAGAACACACATGGATATTTCCAAATCAAACGCATATTCCCGCCGCGAGTTCATCGGATCAGGGTTCGTCCTCGCATCTGCCGCGCTCACGGTTCCGGCGTTTATTCAGCGCTCGGCACAAGCTATGACAGTGGGGATGCTCGATTCGCTCTCTTCTCAACCTGGCGTGCCAGAAGACCATATCTTGCTTGTGATTCAAATGGGCGGCGGCAACGACGGCCTCAACACCGTGATTCCGTTCGGATCACCTGAGTACTACAAGGCGCGCCCAGGAATCGGCGTTGCCGAGCGAGACTGTCTGAAACTCAGTGGCGCCGACGGCATCGGCCTGCATCCTCAACTCACCGGCTTCAAAGACATTTTCGATCAAGGCGGGCTTGCGATTATTCAAGGTATCGGATATCCCAATCCAAACCGCTCGCACTTTAAGAGCATGGATATCTGGCACACCGCCGATCTCACTGCAACCGGCGACGGCTGGCTTGGTAAGTACTTCGATGCCGAGTGTTGCGGCTATGGCAAGGGCGAAAGCGGCAGTGCCGATGGTTCCAAAAAGCAGCTTACCGGAAAAGAAGCGCTTGCTGCTGCTGCGAAAGCAGAGAGTGCTTCAGGATCCGATGCACCGGGCATCGCGATTGGTCGTTCGGCCCCACTGGCCATGCAGGGCCGGCTGATCAAGCCAATTTCGTTTGAGTCCGCGGATCTGTTCAAATGGTCGGGCAGCGAGATCAACGATCAGCTCAAGAAAACCTACAACGAAATCAGTCGTCGTGGTCAAGTTGGTGAAGGTGACAAGAACTCCAACTTCCTGATGCGGACTGCGCTGGACGCTCAGGTTTCAAGTGACCTCATTCGCAAAGCTGTCAATAGTCAGAGTACGGCGGCGTATCCCGGCAACGACCTCGCACGTCAACTTAAGATGATTGCGTCCATGATTCGCGCTGGTCTGAAGACTCGCGTCTATTACGCTCAGATCGGCGGGTTTGATACACACGCAGGTCAAGGTGGCAGCCAGGGCCGACATGGCAATCTCATCAATCAGGTCGCGGCGAGCGTGAAAGCGTTCTATGCCGATTTGAAATCCAGCGAACTCGACGGCAAGGTGCTCACGATGACCTTTAGTGAGTTTGGCCGCCGCGTGGGGCAGAATGCCAGCGGAGGGACCGATCACGGGACAGCTGCGCCGATGTTCCTGGCTGGGCCAATGGTAAAGGGCGGCGTGTACGGAGATCATCCATCGCTCAAAGATCTGGACGATGGCGATCTCAAATTCAACATCGATTTCCGCACGGTGTATGCCGGCGTGCTTGATGGATGGCTGAAAACCAAACCGGCGGCGGTACTTGGCGGCAGTTTCCAACCGCTCAAGTTTCTGAAAAAGGCCTGAGTTTTACGTGCTGGCATCGGTGACGCGGATGATTTCCTGAATCGTTGTTTGGCCGCGGGCGGTCTTGCGCATGCCGTCCTGCCTGAGCGTGACCATGCCGCGTTCGATGCACGTACGACGAAATTCGGCGACGTTGGGATTGCGAGCGACTGTGTCTCGAACCTGGTCATCGATCGTGAGAAGCTCGTAGATGCCGACGCGGCCGGAGAATCCGAGCTTGCGGCACTTGTCACAACCCTTGGCAACCCAGACTTTGTTGGTGGGCATCCCTTGGAGTGCAAGATACTCGCACAGATCTTCGCTAGGCTCTTCTTCCGCCTTGCACTCTTTGCAGAGTTTGCGGACAAGCCGCTGAGCAAGAACAGCATTCACCGCGGCACCGACCAGGAATGGTTCCAATCCGATGTTCACCAGTCGCGTGATCGAACTGGGTGCATCGTTGGTGTGCAGTGTCGAAAGCACAAGGTGGCCAGTAAGCGCGGCTTGAATCGCGGTCGAAGCGGTGTCCATGTCGCGGATTTCGCCGAGCATGATGACGTCAGGATCCTGACGCAAGAGAGCTTTGAGTGCGATGCCGAACGACATACCGATTTTTTCGTGCGTCTGAGTTTGCGTGATTCCATCCATGTGATATTCAACCGGGTCTTCGACGGTTGAGATGTTCATGGAATTTTTGTCGAGTTGACGCAGTGAGGCGTAGAGCGTGGTTGTCTTGCCCGATCCGGTCGGACCAGTCACAAGAATAATTCCGTGGGGCGAATCGATCTGGCGTTTCCAGATGCTCAAGGTGTCTTCATCGAAGCCGAGTTGATCCAATTCGACGTTGATTGAGCGCGTATCCAAAATACGCATAACGCATTTTTCGAGTCCGCCTGCGATGGGCAGCGTGCTCATTCGCAAGTCGAGCTTTCGACCGGCGACCGTGCATCGAATACGCCCATCCTGCGGCAAGCGCCGTTCTGAAATGTCCAGAGTGGCCATGATCTTGAGGCGTGAGACGATCGCGCTGGCCATGGCGGTGGGAGGAGTCATGGACTCGTACAACTCGCCGTCGATTCGGAATCGGACTTTGAGTCGCTTTTCTCCCGGCTCAATGTGAATATCCGAAGCGCCGTCTTTGACCGCCTGCTGGATAATGTGATTCACAATTCGGATAACCGGTGAACCTTGGGCCTCTGCCTCAAGATTGACTTCATCAGCCTTCGCCTTTTCAACCTGAACATCCGACTCATGAACTTGCGAAGCATCTGAGAGCAACTGCGCCACATCGACATCTGACGTGGGATTGCCGCCTCCGATGATGTCAAGCGAGGCCTTGATGTCATACGAAGTCACCACCACGAGCTTGATCGCGGGCACTCCCAGGCGGCGACGAATTTCATCAACCAGGAACACATCGTTTGTGCGGGTGCAGCCAACTACGACACGCGAGCCTTCGGTGCGAAGTGGCATACATTGATTAGCCTTGCAGAAATCAACGCTCAGCCGCTGCAGCAACTGACCATCAAACCCGCCATCAAGGCCCTTGTTAAGATCAATTCGCTCAAAGGGCAGGTGCTCAATCGCGGCGACCGCTGCCTGCACCATGGCTTCATCAACGCCCTGCTCGATCAGGATGTCTGCGATTCGCTTGCCCGGCGCGCCCTTCAGCGCATTGCGTGCGATTGCCAGCTTGTCTTCTGCAATGACGCCCTTAGAAACCAGCAACTCGCCGACGTCCGTGGTGCCGCTGGAGACATCTTCTGGTGTGAAAATGTCGCTGAGTGCTGCACCAATCTGTTTGCTACTGGACTCAATGCGTTCTTTCGAGTCGCTTTTTACCGGGTCTGCGCCGCGGCCGGGCGCGACGGCGGGTTCTTCTCCGAACAGCTTCTGGTTAACAGGAGAACTGGGTAATGGGCTGTAGACAGGCTCGTCACCATCGGGCTTGTTGGCGGCATGACTGTCGTCGCCGCGACGGGCGTTCTGATCCTGACCGTTGTGATCGGATGGGTCTCTGGGCGTCGTGTTGCCTTCACCCAGTCCGAGGTCGTTGAGAATATCGTCGTATCGTGACCGTGCCACCTGGGCTCACTTTCTTTGTGGTTACATTTCTTTACTTTGTGGGTGACGGTTTTGGATTGCGTCTGCCGTCTTTGGAATTCAATTTTTCACCGAGTTCAAGTACGAAGACTTCGCCGTCATTCATGAGTTCAACCGTGCGGTCTTTGATTGCAATGACCTTGAATGTTTCTTCAACCATGTCTCCAACCGCCACGGTGGCCTTGTTGATGCGAGCCACCGGCTTTGAGCCGTTCAATATTGACTCCAGTTTGAGGTTGCCAAATGCTGTGTTGCGAGCATCGGCACGCTCCTGGAGACGGCGCTGTGCTTCGAGTTTCTGGCGGTCAGAAAGATCATCTGGATTAGAAATGCCAATTGACGATTCGATTTTGATGTTCTCGAAAAACGGTGAAACAACCACGGACTTGGGCGAGATCTGAGTCGCCGGCGTGGACTGTTCCGCATCCAATCGCGCAATCGCCCGGTCTTGCCGCAAGACTCGCTCTGGGTCTTCTTTGGCGCGAACGTAGTCGATCTTGATATCGGTCGCGGCCGACGCTCCGCTCAGACCAAACTTGCGCATGGTCACAATCAGCGAGACCGTTCCAAGGACCATGGATAGCAGAATAATGTTGAAGACGCTGATCTTGGTACTGCTTTTGGCTGGCACAGCCCCAGCGGCTTTCTCATCTAGTGACAGCATGAAAGAGCCGTGATTGCCGGTCGGTTTGGCATCCGCCTCAGGCTCTTCATTCAGCGGCGTAAGTGATTGGTGCGTACTCATTTGGTTGGCAGAGCCTCCTGCTGAAAGTAGATGCTGAGCGTGAATTCCGCCTTCATCGCCGGGCCATCCTGTGCATCGATCGCACGGATTTTCAGTTCCGGAACACGGGTGATTCGGGGAAGTGCTTCGACATTGCGAAGGAACGCGTAGAAACCTCCAAAGCCGCCCTCAATACTCATTTCAAGCGGCTGTTCCATATAGAGCGATGCGGCAACTGGCTTACCGCTTTTGAGAGCTGGTGCTGCAAGTCCAGCTGAAACTGCGACATCGGAAACCTGCCGCACAACGCTGTCAATTTCCTTGCCCGTGGGCAATTTAGTTTCGATCACCTGAATCGACTTGCGAATTTCGGTATTGGCTTTGACGAGGTCGTCTGTGCGAGCGGTCTCGATTTTCAATTTCTCAAGCATCTCTCGCATGTGCAAGATTTCTTCTTTGTCGGTCAGAATCTGCTTGTTCTGCGGCTTGAAAACAAACCACCAGCTTGCCAGCGGAAGTGCGACCAGGGTGCCGATCAATGTAATGCTGCGAATTCCAAGTTGCATACTTAATCCTTTCCGCCAGAGGAGGGCTGAACATTGGCCTGAGGTGCTGACAGGCCCTTCTTTTCCGCTTCTTTCGCGGCGAGATCAATAGCGAGCTGTTTGAAACGTTCGTCGATTGACGGGGCTAGAGCGCGACCGTCAGCATCAGCACGCAGAACCGCTTCGATCTGAAACTGACGGAGGTTCTGTTCATGCACCATGGTCTCTTTGATGAAAGAAAGCTCCACCGAAGAGAAGAGCGAGCAATCGCGAATAGAGCGAACGTAATCGGCCACGGAGTTGTTCGTGGACGCCGCACCAATGAGCGTGAGTTGCTGTTCAAAACGTGGAGCTGTCTTTGCCGCTGCTTGCGCTTTGGCTTTTTCTTCAAGGCCCTTGGGAGCGGTTGTGGCGCCATTGGGGTTCTTTGGTGGCGGTGGGGCCTCAATGCGCTTGGTTTTCAGAGTAATATCAGTGAGCTTGAGTCCTTCGGGCAGACGCAGTACCAGTTCGCCCAGCAGGACTGAGCGTGGGACATTCTCGATCAACGAGGCTGTGATTTCAGCCTTTTCTCTCATCTTTGAGCGTTGATCTTCAAGTGCTGTGAGCTGTTCGAACCGCTTCGCTTCGGCCGTAAATTCTTCGACGATCGCGGCTTTCTCGCCGCGGGCCGATGCGCCAGCGCGGTTGGTGATCACAAATGTGCCAATGACACCAGCCATCACACTTATGAAGAGCGCGAGGCAGATCAGATTGGTTCGCTGCTCAGATTTGCCGCGAACATATTCCGTCGGAAGGAAACTTCCGCCTGTTGCATCAGACCGTGTCGAGAGTGGTTGTGCCATCATGTGCCTTTCGAATGCAAGACGTCAATTACAGATCGGTTGGAGCGAGACAAAGTCCCATTGCGACCGCCCATCCGGGCTGGCCGGTTCGAAGATCAACATCCTTTACAAGTTCGTTGCCAGTGCGTGCAACTCGGGCGAGCGGGTCGGCAACCTGCGCGGGCAAACGTATCGCCCGGGCGATTGACTGACACAGCCCCTTGTGTGCCGCCTCGCCTCCGACAAAGATCGCCCGATCCAGCCGGCGTCCGGGGAACATTGCGTCGTAGTATCGAAGGCACATGGCAATTTCGTCAGTGATTATTTCAAGTGATTCGGAAAGGTCGATCGGGCTGGTCGGAGCGGTGTGGGGCATATCTACTGAACCCGCGGGGTCGCCTGCGCGGCGGTCTACGGCAATGTCATTTGATGTACCTGTGCCATTCTGACGCGCATCAATGGTGACATTACGATCACGCTTGCACAAGGTGTCAAGTTCCAGCCGTGCCTGCTGTGCTTCAGCAGCATCAACGTTCAATTGCTTTGCAGCAGCAAGATCAAGTGAACGTCCGCCGTGTTCAATACAGCGTGCGAAAACCAGATCGCGACCGTGAGCGATTGCAACATTGGTCGTATGGAATCCCAGATCAAGATAGAGCGATGACAGTTTGTTGTCTTCGCCGCGCTTGGAGAGATACTCAAAGCTGTAGAGCAGTGCTGCGAATTCAGTGACCATTCCCACTGGCTCAAGCTTGGCTCCACGCAGGGCCGCCATCAATTGCTCAACCATTTCCCGACCCGCGGCAAACCCGATCGCTTCAGTTTTTGCGCCGCCCGCGACTGGACCGACTTCAACATGACGAAACACAAGCGCTGACGGATCGCAATGCAGCTGCTGAGAAAGTGAGGACTCAACCATCAGGCGGATATCCGCGTTGTCAGATCGTGGGAATTGCAGGTGCTTGCAGAATGTCAGCGCGGCGGGAAGAGTTGTCGAAGCA
>SXOY01000021.1 GCA_005776545.1 Planctomycetia bacterium
GCCTTGGCGTATTGATACTCGATTGACTGGCCGGACAATCGCGATTGCTGAATATCCAGCCGCTCGGGGTCTGATTTCAGGCGCTCGACGGCAAGGGCAATAAACTCATCATTGGCGGCCATTCCCTCTGCCTGTGCGACGGAGAGCCGCCGCGCTTCAACGCCAGCGTATTCAATCGGGTCGCCGGGAGTGGGGGACAGGCCCGTGAGTATTGCCGGATCGGATTGATATTTGGTGTCGAGCTTTTCCCACATACTGGCCATGTTGCGAGAAACCTCAAGCTGGCCACCTTCGACGAGCGCACTCATGCGAAACCAGGGCGCGATGAGCGCTGCAAGAACAGCAAGGACGATCGCGCCACCGACGAGGAGCAGGCACTTGTTGGCGAGGGAGAGATGGCGTATCACGACGGCATCCTATGGGGCGTGAGCGAGGAGAGTGGCGCTTGGAGTGAACCGTAAAGAATCGTGAGCTGATTGCGGCTAGCTATGGGTGACTCTGTTTGGTTGTTCGGTGACTAACTCGTCACTTTACGCCATCAACGGCATCCTTCACCGCGGCAAGACTCGCAACAAGCCGGCGTACTGCACTCAAGGCCCGCGCCCGGCGCACGCTGTCGAGCATATCCATCTCGGGTGAGATCACGATGAACTCAAGGTCATTGATTGACTCTACTGAGCAAGACTGGCCTTCAATTGCATCTTTCTCACGCACCCATACTGCGGCATCGAGCAAAGGCTCAGTCACCAGCCACTTGGCCAAAATCGCCTTCACATCTTCAGATGCTACATCGCCGCCATCGCAGGCTTTTTTCATGCGTTCTGCGACGGCATCATCTTCAGGCGTGCTGAAATTCGCCAGCGGCAGATATCGCACATCGCCGGTAATTGCGAGTTGGCTTTTGAGGACGCCGAGTAGTGGCAGACTCGCGGCGGCTTGAGCTTTGTCCGACAATGGCTGAGGAAGGTCCACCACTACTGCGACGTTGCCGCGTTTGTTGCCGGTCCGCATCGCAAGCGCAAGATCGCGCTTGAAGCGATCAAATGTTCCATCGGTGCCGCCACCTTCGGCAAAAAGGCCCGCAAAGCCCGTGAACGCCTGGCCGAATCGCGTCACGACGGAATCTACCGCGTCAAACGACTTGTCCATCGAGTCGCCGAAGGCTTCAGCGTTTGCTTCCGGAGTGTCGAACACTGGCCCACGTTTTACGGGCGGATCTTGTGGCAGAACCGGGTCAGCTGGAAGCCCATTCTCCATCGCCCGCTTTGCATCATTCGAGAGTCTGATTGCTGCGTTATTGCTTGAGCTGTTACTCGTACTCGCATGCATCGTGCGGGGTTCATCTTTTTTGACAAACGCCGCCGCCCCAATACAGACAATCAACACAAATACGCCAACTGCAACGAGCACACCCTTGTATCGCCCCTGCGATGTCGCGAGTTTCATGCGAAACAGCAGTTCAGTCGTTGCATTGGTGCGCCCATTTTCCACGGGCGAAAGCGCTGTATCCGGAAAGTGAGTCGGAACCGCCGAGGGCAACTGAGCGATCGCGACCGGAATCGCCGGCGCGATCTCTCCATTCATACTTGGCAATCCCATCGGCTTGAATGCCCACATGTCTTCTGCGGCCAAAAGCGCCTGAATATCCGCGAACATCGCGGCGGCCGAAACATACCGCTTGTCATAATCCGTCATCGCCCGCTGAATGATCCAGCGCAACGCATCCGGAGTTTTCTTTGAGAGCCGCGAAAGCACACCGTGCGCGGGGAATGAATTTTCCGCAACTGAATACAACACCGCGCCCGCGGCGTACACATCAAATCGCGTCCCATCAATATCCTGAACCTTGACACCCTTGAGCGCCATGCGCACAAGATCAGGATCACGGAAATACTCAGTTCCGTGTGTCGTCAACGTCATCGCCGACCGCAGCGGCGTAATCAGTCCGAGGTCCACCAGATGCGCGCTCGCATGCGACCCGGTTCCCGTCACAATAATGTTGTCAGGCTTGACATCTTTGTGCCACAGCCCGCCGCTGTGATATGTATCGAGCGTGCGAAGCAGGTCCGCGATCAACGTCAACGCCGTCCGCAACTGCTCAGTTTCCAAGCCATCAGGCCCACTCTGCAAGTGCAACTGCTGCGTCACCATCGACAACTGCTGACCGGGCACATAGCGCGTCACATACAGGAATCGCTCGTTGGTAAACTCATGATCAAGTACAAGCCCCAGCCGCTTTGCCGCATCGAGCGAGCGGCTTTCACGAATAATCTGCGGTAGTTCGCTGCCTTCTCGCAGCGAAAATGCCTTGATTACAACGTTGTTGACATCCTTGAATCCATCACGCGCAAATGCGAGGAGCCGCCTTGCATCGGGCTTTGCAACATACAACCGCGCGCCAGAACCGCCCGCCTGCAACGTTCCCACGATTTCATACCCGGGAAATTGCGGCGTTCTCCGCGTCTGTTCCTGTGCCGGTGCGTTTGCAACCACTGCGGGCATCCGCGTTTCCAGTCCTTCAACAAGCGTGCCCAATCCGATCAATCGCAATGGTCGCCCAATCACCACGCGATACACCATGATCGACACCGTGTGCAGCTCATCGAGGATCGCATCGCCGTAATGCTGCGCGGTCTGCCAGCGACCAAGTACCAGGTTCGCAAGCGAGAGCAATATGTACACACCACCGGTCAGCACCGCGCCGATAAACCGCAAGCAGTCCATCACCACGCCGCCGATGAACTTGAAAACATGCCGCGTGAGAGCAGCAATTCCGCGGCACAGGGGCACAAATAGATACACAACCGCGAGCACGCCCAGCGCCACCACCGCCGCGAGCACGATCAATCCCACAATCCCAAGACCTACTGGTCCCATGTTCATGGGTCTTTTTCGCTCCTCTTTATCGACCTTCTACCGCGAGTTGCCTGTCTCTTTGACGCAACTCCATTTGTTTGTGGTAAATCTCCCCGATCGCTTCATCGAAATTTGCATCTTCGGCGGCGGAAAACTCCAGAACCTCGCCGCTCAGTTTCAGACCATTGCGATCGGCCTCGTGCATCTCATCATCTGTGAACGAATACGTGCCGACCACTTCCTGAATCCTCCGGCGGAGGCACGTTCGCACTTTGGCTAATCTTCGACTGACTGTTGGTTCCGAAATCCCCAGGCTCTCGGCGACATCTTTCCCGCCGCGTCCTTCGAGCACGCGAGCACGGAAGATTGAGAAATCGACAAAGTCTGAATCTTTCTCAGACATCAATATCGCACGCTCAACTTTTGCCCGGAACACGGATGCCTCATACGCCTCATCAGGTTGTTCCACTGTCGCCGCCGCCATCCAGGCATCATCGAGCGTGGTCGGCTTTTTGTTCCCGCCGCGCTTTTGGGCCAGGCGCCGATCCATCTCATCACCGAGTACATGTTTGGCGATGGCAAGGAGCCAGGTTGAAAATCGCGCCCCGCGCTTTGGATCAAATCGGTCAATCGATTCAGAAAGGGCGGCCATAGTTTCTTGAGAAAGGTCGCGAGCCGTTTCCGAGCCAATGCGACCCTTACCCCATTTGACCAACTGTGCTCGAACCACTGGACCGAAGGTTTCCCACAACTCAAACCATGCCGCCTGCTCATTTGAGCGAAGGCGATTGACAAACGAGGTTGTTAGTTGGTTCAACATGATCAAGCTAGTTCAAACCGGTCAAACCCGCCCCATTAAACTACATTTCTGGCGGCTCGC
>SXOY01000262.1 GCA_005776545.1 Planctomycetia bacterium
CATCGATCATGCCCGGCAAAACCAACCCCGTCATCTGCGAAGCACTGATGATGGTCTGCTGCAGCGTCATCGGCAACACCGCCGCGACCACCGCCGGCGGCCTCGGCGGCATCGGCTCCCTCCTGGACCTCAACGTCGCCATGCCCATGATGGCCCACCACACGCTCGATTCCATTCAGCTACTCGCAAACGGCTGCCGCATGTTCACGGATAATCTGCTCAAGGGCCTCAAGCCCGATGAAAAGCGCTGTGCAGAACTCATCGAAGGTTCACTGGCCATGTGTACCAGCCTCGTCCCCGTCATCGGCTACGACAAGAGCGCAGCCCTCGCCTATCAAGCCTTCAAAGAAGGAAAGACCGTCCGCCAACTCGCCCTCGAAACAGTGGTGGGCCAGCCCGATGTCAAGGGGAAGACCATCACGGCCAACGACATCAACGAATACCTCAATCCATGGTCAATGACACTGCCCGGCGGCGAAGGTTCAGCTGGCGGCTGATTCGCTCAACGAGCCCCGAACGTGAGTGAGTGGGTTGCCTTGTGCTTCCGGCTCCGTGTCTTTCACCACAGAGGCACAGAGAGAACATGTATTCAACATCAGATAAACACGATGGACACGACAAACGCGGAGACACATGGGCCTTGAAGCCTTTGAGTCCATGAAATGGACGCTGATGGTTGCCAGAGGCGCAGCCTCTGGTAAGTAACCTCATAAGTATGGAGCCCATGAAATGGGCGGTTGATAGAATGAAAGCTCAATCCAAATATTTGGGATCATAAGCAATCTCATGCTTCCGCAGCAATTCCTCAAACTCCTCAGCGAAACTCATCTCGCGATGATGTTCCTGCTGATTGCGAATGTATGCCTCAACGATCGGTACATTTGAGTGGCTCACAGTGAATCCGCCATAACCCTTCTGCCATGAGAACTCCTGCATTCCAGGAAAGTTCTCGCTGATCCAACTCGAAGTCCGCGACTTGAAATTGCCCGCCATCACTGCAGGCGCCATATCCGAAGGAAATCTCACCAGCAGATGGGCATGATCTGGCATCCCGTTTCCTGCGATCAACTGCACCCCAAGCTCTCTTGCGATGCCGCCAAAGAATGGATAGAGCCGCTCATGAATGTCAGCGGAGATACATGAAACCCGCCTCATGGTTCCAGTCACGATGTGATAATAATTCTGCGTCCAGGATGATGGCATGAAATAAGTATATTCTCGCTCGCCCATTTCATGGGCGACAAAGTGAGAGAACAGCGTACCAGAGGCTGCGCCTCTGGCAACCATCAGGGCCCATTTCATGGGCCTAAGCAGGACCGAAGCAAAAGGAAAGGCATCGATGCAATGAGATTACATGTTTCAAATTGACATCAGGAAGCGGCCACCATCAGAGCAATGGTTGGCACCATCAGAGTGATTCTTGGCACCATTGGAGCAACTCTTGGCACGATCAGAGCTATTCATGGCACCATCAGAGCTATTCACGGCACCATTGAAGCAATGGTTGGCACGTTTGGAGTGATTGTTGGCACTGTTGGAGCGAACTTTGGCAGGATCGGAGTGAGCCTGGGGACAAAGGGAGTCTTTGCACGCACGTTCAGAGCGAACATGCCAAAATATAGCCCAAAGCGCCGGACCAAGCGAACCTCTACGGGGTCTGGTGGCGAGGCGAAGGCATGGACCCTTCGTTCGCGGGCGTGCCAGACACCCACCCTGCCAAAGTCCTGTATACTGATAAGCAATGAATGATCCGTAGCCCCGTGGAGAACGCAATGGGACTCTTTGACTGGCTCAGGCAAGTAGTCGGAAGTGATGGAACACCGAGGTTGCCCCACCCTTCAACGGTGCAACTTCTGGAGGGTGGCCGCCCCCGAACGAAACCAGAAGCAGAGCCATTCGTTATGAAACGAATATCAGAACTTGCCACCGAATTTCTTGAGCGGTCCCTGATCGCCGCTAATCGGAACAAGGAGGAACTTGACGCTCACGAAAAGCTGGTTGTTGCCGCATACCTGTGGGGTGCAGTGGACGCGCTCGCCCAGCGAGGTAGCTGCTCAGATGTCCAAACTATTTCGCTTTTTATTGCTCTCGTCTCGAATATGGTGGAGCCAGCCGGGGAGGCCGCAGGAGTGCTAGCCGGGACAGTCCACGGAACTCCGGGCCTAATGCCGATTATTCAAAAAGGCGGGACCGCAGTTCTAGCTTGGCTCCCCGGAGGTGGAAAAGAAGACCCGGCCGAATTGGGTGCACTGCTTATGATCTGGCATGCAAGGAAACCTTGATGGCATAACTCGCATCTGCTGCAAAACGTGGACTGAGTTCCTGGACAATGTTCGTCATCAGCCACGATTTGGGATCGAGCGGTGGTTTCGCGGGCAGAGATTGATGGAGTGGAACCTTTCAGCGTCGTTATTTCGACAGGAGAAGGAAGATGCGGATTCATGCCTTGATTTAATCAACGATTTCTCCAAAAGTGTGTTAGCAGTTCCAGAGTACCGCCATTTAGCGACCTTGGACCCACTCGAATGGTGGGCCTTGGCGCAGCATCATGGCATGCCGACGCCTCTCTTGGACTGGACAATAAACCCATATGTCGCAGCGTTCTTTGCGTTCGCAGACGCATTGCAAACAAGCATGCCAGGTTTCGGGAAAGTGAGCCCTGGGAAAGTCGCCTTCCCCGAAGCTCCCATCGCCATCTGGGAGTTCTCTTGGAATGGCGAACTTGAAACGAAGGAGCCAGACCTTCAGCTCGTGCACAAGGGAATGCTCACCAATGCTCGACAACGAGCCCAAGGTGGTCGGTTTACCCAGATCGTCGGGACATCAGCTCAGGATCTGATTCAATTCTTGCGAGACCGGAAAGCGACAGCCGCCCTCCGTGTATTCGAAATCGACGGCGCGGTGATGCAGGACGCAATGTCAGATTTCGCACTGATGAACCTTTCCTATGCAACCTTGTATCCTGATCTTGACGGCATTGCTAGGAACTGCATATTGGATAGACGATCTCGTGGCCTTGTTATGCTTCACGCGATGTTTAAGCCCATGCTAAGTCCGGATACGGGCCTGAGGATTCCCTCTCAGTGATTTGGTGCGTTCGACTCGACGTCTTTGGAATTGTCTTGAGAAGTATCTTTGAGTCGCTCTCTTTCGATCCAAGTAGCAACTGCCCGATTCCCCGGCCACCCCTCCCGCAAAAACCTCCCATCCCTCAAAAACACTTCCCTATCTGCAAGAGATACCTCCACCCCGCACTAAGCAACTCCCGGTGCGACTATTCCTTGCATCAGCACGAGTACCGCGCATCCGGTCTTCATGGGGCAAGTCTATCAGAATGAGCGATCGCTTTCCTTATCGTGACCATCGTGTTTATCTGATGTTAAAACTCTTTTCTTTCCTCTGCGTCTCCAAAACTCAGCGCACTCTGCGTACCAAGACACAGACCCCCAAAGACTCAAAGGTAAGGAGCAAAGGCAGATTCCCCTTGACACACAATCTAAACTAACCCCATGAAACTCACCGCACTCCTCGCCGCCGCCCTCACCTCAATCGCCTCCGCCCAATCTGCCCCCGTCTCCCAAACCCGCACCACGCGAGTCTTCGCTGTCACGCACACCGCCCCCGACTTTTCTCTCTTTAGCGACACCAACGCATCCGGCTCGCCCGGCAGCCCCACCTATCAAACCGCCGTGCAAAACTCCTCGATGTCCGCGTCCTCCATCCACGTCGATGTCCACTTCACATGGGCCACGACCGGTCCCACCGTCCACAACATCGACACTTCAAGCCGCTTCTCATACACCTTCGAAAAGCCAGATGATGAAAAGGCCGGCAAGCCCGACAAGGAAGACAAGGGCGACAAAGGTGGCGGCAAGGGTAAAGGCGGCGGCTGATCCCAGCGTGCATCTTCGCTATCGTTGATGCACAGTGAGCGAACTCGCCGCATATCTGGCCGACAAAGACATCGCGTGCCCCGCGTGCAGATACAACCTGCGCGGGCTCACCACTGACCAGTGCCCGGAGTGTCGTCAGACGCTTGTGCTCTCAGTTGTGCAGGCCGAGCCGCCAGTGGTTCAATTTGTCCTGGCGGTGATGGGGCTCGCTGCCTGCGGCGTGGCCTTTGGCATTGGCTTCTTGATGGTCATAGTTATTTCCATGACCGTGGGAACGCCGCCACGCGACACCGCGGTCTTGTTTCTCTTTGCACCGCCTGTGATATCCCTCCTCGACGGGTTCTTTGTAATGCGGCTTGTGTCAGATCGAGGCCGATGCTGGTTTCGGACGCGCTCTCGGAGTCGACGTTGGGCGATTGTGGTCGGCTTCTGGGGAGTGTCGCTGGCGGTGGCGGGAGTGTGGCTTGGGTTCTTGCTGCAGATGAGGTAAAACTTGATACCGCGTCGGTGCCCGGTTGAGGACCAATCTGCTTCCAGCACCATGGTACAAACAAAACCATCGCATAAAACTATTTGGTCTACCCTTATGCCATGGACGCCCGAACGCGTCGCCTACTCGCGTGGATCGAATACTTCGTCACACTCGCCGCGATCATCGCACTGATCGTCTTTGCATATCGCTTGCCCGCAGGCCCCGGCGTCTTCTTCGCGCTCATCGCATTGGGTCTCGCCGCATGGCTCATCTATCGAATGGTGAGCCGCCAAACCAAACCAGCAGACTGGACCGACAAGTATCCCCGAGTAATATCGTCTCGTCCGCGAACCAACTGTATGTCCTGCAACTATGACTGCACCGGCATCAAAGAACCAACATGCCCAGAATGCGGCAAGCCCCATGCGATCCCAGCGCCGCCA
>SXOY01000263.1 GCA_005776545.1 Planctomycetia bacterium
AAGTCCTTTAGTATCAACGGGTTGTCTTAAGCTCTTAATCAGCGGGTCGAAGGTTCGAGTCCTTCGGGGGGCATTTCTTAGCCTGGCTCTCAGGCTTTTTTCGTTTTTGGCTTGGAATCTACAAAGCACAGTCCGTTCCAACCACCCTTGGGGACTTCCCGGGGGCAGAAAAGTCCTCAGCCTATGGAGTTGTTCCGCATTCAGGACACACTGCGGCCCGGTTGCTCATGTAGCCGCATGTATGGCACATTCCCCGCCTGATTCTGCGGCGGGCGCGCACGTGTTCAAGCCCGCAATAGAGTCCGCCAAGCAAAAGCACTGAAATCGTAATATTTCCCAGTACGCCTGTCCACACCACACCAAGCGGAAAGTACTCCGACACTCGGTTGTCGAGCCACGCCGATTCAATTGGCGGCACTCTCCCTGCGGTCGAGGTCGGCACGAGACCTCCCTTGGGTTTCAGATAAATCACCATATACGCGGCACGAAACGGCCAACCGAAACTAGTTACCTCAAAATTATGCCAGTCTTCCGGAGCCGCGGCGAGTTCTCGCGGCCAGGGGACTCGGCTCGCTGCTTCCATTCCAACTCGATCCTCGGATTCAGAGTCCCAAGTTTTTCTGTAGATGGTCACAGTATCTCGGAACGCGTTGAAATCGTGAAGGGCCGCCCAAGTTGGGTGGTTCACTGTCGGCGAAGGCCCTCTATTTTCAACGGCTCCTGTGCCATCGATCATTACTGCAACATACGGCAACGCCGCGCCAAATAGTGCGGCAAAACCTATCACGATCCACAATCTTCGGCGATTCACATATCGCATGCATTCAGAGCATAGCAGACATGCAGTTCTACATAACAAGCAAAAATCACTTCAATTAGACCTTGCCAACGCCACGTAAAAAAACCGCGACCGACCCGCGTGTCCCCACGAGTCGGTCGCAGCACACAAGGAGCTGCACATGATCTTTTGAAACCTGGCACGGGGCCGTTAAGCCGCGGGCCAGGACGCGTCGATTTTGAGGCAGAAACAGCAAACTGACGCTGACGCCTTCTGTGACGCCCTGTCTATGGCAGGGAAGATTGGAATGAGTGCTGCCTCTGGTTTTCCCAAATGCCTAGCGCCTGTACCAGCCAGAGCGACACACTCAACTTGAACAGTCTCAGTCATTTCCGGTCTCATTATCGCCGCCGGAACGCTGTTCCAAGAGCTTGCGAAGATGAGCGTTTTCGCGGCGGGTCGCCTCAAGATCAAACACCAGGTACTTGATCGAGAGGCGGAGATAGTCAATCGAGTCCTGCAAGTCTGCGATAGTCTTGCTTACTTTGTCATGGCGAGCCTTGGTGTCTGCGGCCATTTTCGCAAGAGCATCACGCTCAGCTTCCGGCAAGGTATCGATCTGGCTGATGAGTTCAGAGAGCTTTGATTGAAAATCGTTCTCGTTCATGGTGCATCTCCTCGTATATAAGTTTGTCAATCTCAGGGAACGAGAGAACAGAGAGACAATGGCCGTGCCAGTGCGCATGCCTGAACGAAGAGATAGCGAAAGTCCCTAAAAACACGTGCTTTCATTCGGAAAGTGACAAGTCTTTGTTTTCGGACGTGCGGAAAGGCAGTGGCAACAGGGCCATCTGTGCGGGCTGGTGATTTGGTTCAACATTGGGTGTGGTGCGGTTGCACGTTCGGGACGCAAGGAGAAACGCAAGGAATAACTAACATCAGATAAACACGATGTACACGATAAAGACAAATGCCTTGCTCCCATCGTGTGTATCGTGGATATCTGATGTTGAAACCTCTTCCTCCTTCTTGACTGTGAACAAGCGACGTTCGACGTAATCGAAACCGACTTTATTTAGCACCAGTAACTTCAACTTCGAATGGGACCATCGGAAGTTTGTCACCGTTCCACATGCGTACTTCAGAGAGTTCCTGGTTGGCGTATCGGACGAAGCGAGGGGACGATACCGGACTGGTGAGATTTAAGGAGGTGTTATCAACTGTGACTGTTGCCTTGGCAAAGACCTTGTCAATGCCAGCGATTTCGAAACCGGTCAGGTCTCCCTCCAATCCGGCGGCGTGGGTGAAGGTGAGGCGGACTTTGTCGCCGCGGATTGAGGCGGATTCGATGACTGGCCCAGATGCCTCGATGCTCGACATTCCATAGGTGTTCTTGAGCGCAAGTCGCGCGAGACGATCGCCAACAGATTTCTTGTCGTTGGGGTGGATGTCCGCAAGATTGCCAACATCCATGGTCGACGCCATGCCCGTATATGGCAACGCAAGTGCCTGGCGCTGCGCATTGCGAAGATCGAGTGTCAGCGGCTTGCCATCACCATAATTAAACGGCGCGATCTCTGCGAAATAGAAACCAAGGGGCTGTGCACCTGTTTCCCAGCCCTGATTGAATTGCTTGCGCCAATCCTGAATCATCGCCGGGAAAAGCTTGCCATAGTGAGCAGGATCGCCGCGGTTCGATTCACCCTGATACCACACCGCCCCAGAAATCCGCATGGGAACAAGTGGCGCAATCATGCCGTTATACAGCGCTGTCGGCGTCCACGCCGTAACCTCTGCCGATTGTGGATATCGCGGCAACTTCGCTGCGCTCGTCCCAGTCCGAACCGTCCAATTTCCCGCGAGGCTGATTGGGGCTTCCCCAGTCGCTCCAAGTGACCATTGATCTGCGGTTCCCGTTGCACACGCTTGCCCGCCGGTGTCGATCACCGCAAGCGTGATTGTGTGTGTGCCGGGCGTAAGTGCTGCCAGCGGATAGGTGCGTGGATGATTCCAGTTTCCCATTTCCAGCGTGCGAGCGACAGGAACACCATCGATGAACACAATGTCCATGTCATCAATCGCGCCCATAGAAAGCACCAGCGGGTGCATGGCAGAATTCGCTGGAATCTCAAACTGACGCTGGCACCAGATCACGCCGTCAAATGTCGCGAGATCGCCGCCGAAAATGGCAGGAATGGCGATTGACTTCGACTCCGAGCCAAAAGTGATTTTGGCAAACTCTTCTACGACCTGCTTTTCGAGATTCATCTGCCAAGTTGTGACGAGTGCCTTTGATTTCGCGCGAAGTGCTTCAAGAGACTCCTTGGTTGCAAGTGATGCGACTGCCTCCGCATACTGCTGAAACGGCCTTAATCCCTCCGCACTCGTCCACGATTGTGCCGGTGTGCCACCCCAGTTGGCCCCGATGAGGCCGATCGGAATATGCAGTTTGTCGTGCAGGCCGCGTCCGAAGAAATAGCCGACTGCGCTGAATGGCTTTGCCGTTGCGGATGTACAGATGTGCCAGGAACCGGGTTCGCCGCCAAGTTTTTCGCAGGGCGCTTCAGATGCGGGCAAACTTGCGACGACGTTGGTGATGTCCATCAGGCGGATTGGCGAGAGGTTTGCAGATTCGAGTTCTTTAGCGGAGTCTTTTGTGCCGCGGTATCCGCCACCAAAATCGCCAACCATCATTTCCATGTTCGATTGACCAGAACAGATCCACACTTCGCCCAGCAAAACATTCTGGAGCGTGATAGTGCTTGTGCCGCGGATTTCGAGGGAATGGCCTTTGAATGGAGCAGTGTCGGCGGCGGGTGTTGCGAGTGTGGCGGTCCACTTGCCAGCAGCGTCGGCCTTGGTCGAGACTTCAGGACCGAAGTCGGGCTTGATAGTGATGATGGTCCCGGGCGCATCGGTGCCCCAGATCGGGCAAGTGGCACTGTGCTTGAGCACCATGTTGTCGCCGAAAGCGGCGGAGATTTTGAGAGTTGGGTCGGCGGTGAAGGATGCGAGCGCGATGATGGCGATGGTTGTAAGCATGTCCCCAGTATACAGGATTTGGGTCGGCCGCATCAATCAAAAGAAATGTCAATCGGCTTTCCATTGGCATCCTTCGGGGCACGT
>SXOY01000264.1 GCA_005776545.1 Planctomycetia bacterium
CGCCGCGGCGTAAGCGTGTCGCTTGGGTATCCGATCTATGTTGTAGGTAAAGATGCCACGACAAATACGGTCGTGGTGGGGACGCGCGAAGAACTGGCATCGATTGGGTGTGTTGGTGCTGAAGCGAACTGGCTGATTGATGAACCAGAAGGTCGGCGGCGAGTGTGGGCGAGGTATCGATATAACTCGCAACCTGTGGCGGCACATGTGCGAGTGATTGATGCCCAGGGCGCAGCGCCCGGACCCTCAGGTCGTCCCGGAAAATTTGAAGTCGAATTCGATGCGCCGCAGCAGGCAGTTGCGCCAGGACAGGCGGTCGTGCTGTATGACTTTGATGAACCAGACTGGGTGATCGGCGGCGGATGGATCGAAAAGGCAAGTAAGCATCAGGCAGGTTGATCGTCTGCGACGTTGAATGCTTCAAAGGCTTTGGCCACCGCGATGGAAATCGAAAGGAACAGGTAGTACAACAGATTTACCGGCTCGCAAAACTGATTCACCAACTAGTGAATCTCAAGAAACAACGCCGATACTCCGTCTCACAACCGTTGCACGCTCCCCGGTTTCAAGGAAGTGTGTTCATACTGCAGGTATGGCAACCTCGTCAATTCCCTGGATTCTGGCGTGCATCACCTGACCCGATGGTGAATTTCATGTCGCGTAATGCCGGAAACTTTGTGCGCCAGGCGTGGGCATCGGCGACGTTTATTTCGCAGGAGAGGACGCATTCAGAGTCATCGGCTTCGGCGAGGACTTCACCCTTGGGGTCAACGATGATGGAATGGCCGTCGTAGGTTGTAGAGGTTGGCGCGGGGTCGTTGCCACAGCGATTGCACATGAGTACGAATGCCTGATTTTCGATCGCGCGAGCGAGGCAGAGGGTGCGGCGCTGGAATTGACGCGCGGCGGGCCAGCATGCGCCCAGTGCGAAGATCTCTGGGGTTGGTTTTGAAGCGCGGAAGAGTTCGGGGAAACGAAGGTCGTAGCAGATCGCCGGGCAGACGGTGGCAGAGTTCCAGCGGTATGAGGAAAGGTGCGCGCCGGGAGAGATTGTCTTGGTTTCGCCGCCATAGGAAAAGAGATGGATCTTGTCGTAGTGCGAGAGAATGGCTCCATCGGGGGAGAGAATGGTGGCGCGATTGCGAGGTTTGGAATCGGCAGCGAGCACGGTGTGATGGCCGTGGACGGTGCACTGCGTGCGGCGGGCGAGGTCGGTGAGGAAAGCGAGCGTTGCGCCCGTGTCGATGGTGTGTGAAACTGTGAATGAGAATCCCGAATCAAACATCTCTGGAAGGAGGATGAGGTCGTTTGGAGCGAGGTTGGCACTTTTGAGTAATGTGTCAACTTTGCTGAAATTTGCGGCGGGGTTTTCCCACGCGATGTTGAACTGGACAAGGTGAGCTTTCAAGGTGTTGTCCTTGCGCAAAGATGAAGGAAAAAAGTGAACCGGGAGTGACCAGAAACGTCTGGTACGGTATCAAAGTGAAAGGGGCGTGAGCAGGATGCTTGCGGCGGGAATTGATGGGTTCAAGGAAGGCGGTTGGTATGGGTTGGGCATGCAAGACAGAACTTCAAGATGAATCCTTGAAAGGTTCGTTCGTCGAGGCAGCGAATGCCGATTTGAGTGTTCAAGGAAGTTCTGGCGTGAGAAGCGAAGTGGAAGAGCAAAAATTACCGATCATATTTTTAGCGAGCAGATCGCCGCGTCGCCGCGAGTTTTTGCTGGCGGCGGGGATCGAGCATGAAGCTGAGCATCCGGGGGTCGAGGATTCGATCCTGGTTCCGGGGGATGTCTCGCCCTCGCAATGGGTGATGTCGCTGGCGTATTTGAAAGCACAGGCCGGGGCAGCGTTGATTCCGGGAAAGCACCGGTTGGTGATCGGGGCGGATACCACGTGTGTTGTGGATGGCCGAATGGTGGGAACGCCCAGGGATGCGGCCGAAGCGCGGGAGATTATTCGCGGTTTTGTGGGGCGGTCGCATGACGTGCTGACTGGTGTGGCCATCGTTGATTCGATCAGCGGAGCGCGGGAG
Organism: Planctomycetia bacterium; assembly: GCA_005776545.1. Next base: position 2,035 of record SXOY01000264.1, read on the forward strand.
ATGTTCTGGGATAGGGCGACGGTTGTATTTGGAAATTTGGAAGTGGCACAGATCGAAGAGTACATAGCGACGGGGGCATGGGCGGGAAAAGCTGGGGCATATAACCTCGCCGAGCGAGTTGCCGCGGGGTGGCCGATTGTGACCAGCGGCGATGAGACAACTGTGATGGGACTGCCCATGAAGAAATTGCAGGCGCGGTTGGCGGCACGAAGGGCTCGACAAGTTGATTAAGTAAGGATTGCGAGCCACGCTACTTTGACGGAACTTTGTGGCAACAATGAAGCAATGCTGATGGCTGTTGCACAGGTTGCGAAGGAGGCGAGCGGGTGGGACTCTGGAGTTCCGCTGGTGCCGCTTTGGCTGGGTGTCGGCCTGGCGGTGATTGCGATGGTTGCAACTGCGGCACATATGAACTCACTGCGAGATGCTGATGTGCCGGAGAGCCGGCGGCGGATCAGAATGATGAACGGGTGGGTGCTGGTGGTGCTGGCACCGGTCTCTGCGTGGGCATTTTGCATGGTGCGGCCGGTGGATCAGAAGGAGTTTGTATTTGCGTTTGTGATTGTCATATTTCTACTGCTGGTCGCGGTGACGATGGCGTGTCTGGATGCGGTGAACAGTCTTCGTTTGCAAAGGCAAACCCAGCGAGAATTGCGTGAAGAGATTGCCAAGCTGCGGAGTGAAATTGAACATCGGCGGGGCGAGGGCGGAACGAATACAGATGAGAAAGCGGCGAAG
>SXOY01000022.1 GCA_005776545.1 Planctomycetia bacterium
CAGAATGAGTGCCGCGGCCGCAGTGACAGCAAAGCGATGGCGGGAGACAAAGCGCTGCGCGAGATAGGGTCGGGTCCATGCGCGAGCTGCGACGGGTTGGTGGTGCGAGGCGTGGATGAGGTCGGCGGCGAATTCGGAAATGGAGGGGTAGCGGAGAGAAGGGTCGATGGCGAGTGCTTTGCTGAGGACGTGCGGCAGGTCTGGCATTGAAGGGATCGGTGGCCAGGAGTGCGCGGGAGCGGTAAGCAGTTTTTCGTCTGCGGGGCAGGAGTACAGGATTTCGGTGGCAACAACTGCGAGAGAGTATTGATCGGCGCGAGTGTCGATTTCTGCGGCGTCTGGAGAACGTTGTTCTGGGGCCATGTAGCGCGGAGTGCCCATTACAGAGGGACCATCGTTGACGCGGGGGAGGTCGAGCGATGCACCGCCGAGTGCGCGGACGATGCCGAAGTCGATGATTTTGCTGCGCAGGCGGCCGGATTCTGTATATGCGAGGATGTTGCTGGGCTTGAGGTCGCGGTGGACCACACCTTTTTGGTGCGCGTGTTGCACGGCATCGGCGATGTCGACAATGGACTGGATTTTCTGAGTGAGTGAGAGCGTTGTAGCGGCATCGGTGATGGGCTGGCCGTCGACGAATTCCATGGCGATGAACGGGCGGCCATCAGGAAGTGTGCCGGCGTCGAAGATCTGCGCGATACCGGGGTGCTGCATGACTGCGAGGGCTTGGCGCTCGGCGTCAAAGCGTTCGCGTGCAGAGCGGGAGAGGAGTGCGCGGCGGGCGATCTTGACGGCGACTTTGCGGGCGACGGGATGGGTCTGGCGGGCGGCGTAGACAACCCCGAAGCCGCCGGAACCGATGGTTTCTTGTATTTCGTAACGATCGGCGAGAAGGATTCCGGGGAGGAGGAGGATTTCTTTGTGGTCGCCTGCGAGAGAATCGATGAGGTCACCGCTGGACTGATCGAGCGTGAGGAGCGCATCAATTTCGCGGCGGGTCGGGGAATTGGGAGGGGCCGCGGAATCGAGGAAGAGTTTGCGGCGAGCCGGATCGAGCGGCAGAGCTGCCTCGAAAATCTCCCGGATGCGATCGAGTCGCACGTTGCTCACGATTGATCTCCGGCCATTGTGCGGCGAAGGAATGCGCGAGCGAAACGCCAGGAACGTTCGGCGTGATCGGGTTCAATGGTCATGGCTTGAGCAACTTGCGAGTTGGTGAGGCCAGCGAAGCACCGGAGCATGACGATCTGTGCGCAGTGGGGGTCTGCGGTTTCGAGTTGTTTGAGAGCGAGGTCGAGTGCGAGGAGTTCATCGGGATCGCCGCCGAGTGTGACGATTGCGGATGGTTCGATAGAGTGGTTGAGGGAGGCGGGGGTGCCACCATGCTTGAGAGTTGAGCGTTTTCGTGCCGCGTCAACGAGGAGATGGCGCATGGCTAGAGATGCGGAGTGAAAGAAATGGGCTGGGCTGGTGAAGGATTGCTGGCGAGCGAGCTTGAGGTAGACTTCGTGAACCAGTGCGGTGGGCTGAAGGGTCTGCCCTGGTGGGAGTTGGCGAAGGCGGTGTGCGGCCAGGGCGCGGAGGTTTTCGTAGATCTCTTCGATGAGGATTGATGCGTTGGGTTGTGGAGAGGGGGTGGCAGGCATTGGAGAGTTTCTCTCCTAACAAGATACTTCCTTTAGGGGGATCAGGCAAGAGAAGTTTAGGAACAGGTGCGAACTGATAGGTGCAACCCCCTGGAAAGGTCCGCGTACTCATAGGATTACGGCAGAGTTTTGGAATTGACCCGATTCTGCTTGCGTTTGAGCGGCAATCTAGTCACACTATGACTCTCCGGCAGAGTCTGGCTGGGTCCGATATTTGGAGTGGTATTCGATGCGATCATTATTAAGTATGTTGGCGGCGTTGTTTGCAGGTCAGGTTGCGAGCATTGCGGTGGCGTACATGCCAGCGCCATTGCAGCATGCGCCGGTGCAGGTTGAGGGGTATTTGACAAGGCTGGTGGAGTCGGAGGATTTTTCGCAGGTGTATGCGGGATTGAAGACTGCGGATGTGGTGCGGTTTGATAATTTTCCGCTGTCCACGACGCGGGTGGCGACACTGGACTTGAAGCGATTTGAAGTGTTGACCGCGGGTGGGAAGATTGTTGATGGATCGACGGGACGAGAACTTGCGCGTCCGGATGTTGTGCTGCTCCGGGGCACGGCAAATGGTGATCCAAGCTCATCGGTATTTTTGAGTTTGTCGCGGCACGGACATCAGGGGTGGGTTTCAATTGGTGGCGAGCAGTACATCTTGAGCAGTGGGCCGGCAAATGGCGCCAAAGTTCCAGTGATCTATCGACTCGGAGATATTCCTGATGGCGTGATGCCAATTGAAAGTTTGAACTGCGGCGGGGCGTTGGCGCAGGTGCCCGGGCAACTTCCGGGGATTCCCAAGAATCTTGCACCGGCAGGACCGACGCCGCAGGGGACTTGCCGCGTCGTTGAGATTTCGGTAGAAACCGATTTTGAATATACGAATGTCATCACCGGGTTTGGCGGTGATCCAGCTGCTTCTGCCGCGTATATCACCACGTTGTTTGGCGGGATCAACGAAATCTACACGAGGGAGTTTTCAACTCAGATTGTGGTGCCGTTCATGCGAGTGTTCAGCACGGATACTGATCCGTATCCGCCAATGACCAACGTACCGAACCGGTTGGATGAGTTTCAGGCGGAGTGGAACGCGAATCAAACCGGAGTAGACCGCAACCTGTCACACATGCTGACGGCGGCGCGAGTGGGCGGGGTTGGCGGAATCGCGTATTTGAGCGTGGTGTGCAATTCAGAATATGGATATGGGGTGAGCGGATATATCAATGGATTTTTCCCATATCCGCTTGAGGACAACCACCGTCAGAACTGGGACATCGTTGTCACATCGCATGAAATCGGGCACAATTTCAACGCGCCCCACACTCACAACACCGAACCACCAATAGATCTCTGCGCGTATGGCGACTGCTCGAATGCACAAAATGGGACGATCATGAGCTATTGCCATACGTGTCCAACCGGGCCTGGCAGCCTTGGTGGCATGCTGAATATTTCGCTCGACATGCACCCGAGAATCATCAATGAATTTGTGTTGCCGTTCCTCGATTATCTGGCGACGGAGCAGATTTGCTCGCTAGGTGGTGATGGCCCGATGATCACGCAGAATCCGGCGGATACGACCGCGCCCGTAGGCGGCTCGGCGGCCTTAGGGGTGGGTGTGTCGGGTGCGCCACCGCTTCGATTCCAGTGGTATCACGACGGCGCGATCATGCTGGGTGCGACACATCAGACGTTGATTATCGATCCGGTTACGCTGACAAGTGCGGGCGGGTACGATGTTGTCGTGATGAATGACTGCGGTGAGGCCCAGTCAGGTGTGGGCATACTCACGGTCTCGGGAAGGTGTTACGACGACTTCAATGCCGATGGTGTTGTAGACTTCTTCGACTATCTCGATTTCGTGGCGGCGTTCAGCGTCGAATCTCCTACTGCAGATGTGAACGCCGATGGCATTGTGGATTTCTTTGATTACCTTGATTTTGTTGCACAGTTCTCTGAAGGTTGCTGACATTGTTCCGGAAAGGGTGATGAATGAAAGTACTTCTGATGCTGGTAGCGTGCTGCGCGAATGTGGCGATGGGGCAAGTTTTTACGGTTATTCAGGAAGCCCCTGTTGCAAGAGGAGTAGCGGGACCGCGACCGGTATCTGGAAGTCTGGCGGTGTTGGATGTCGCCGCCGGATCGGCACTTTTTGCAACGGCACCACAGGAACAACTGGGACGCGACCTTCGCGAATATGGGCTGCATCTGAGCATACCTACTCCTACAGGCGAACTGGAAGAGTGTGTACTGGCGGAATCGAGTGTGATGGCACCAGAGCTGCAGGGCAAGTATCCGCAGATTCGGTCGTTTATTGTGCAGAGCACTGAGCATCCGGAGATCTCCGGGCGGTTTGAAATTTCGCAGCGGGGTTTAACGGCGATGTTGCGGACATCGCGTGGGGCCTGGTTTATCGATCCGTGGCAATCAATGGATGCGGCCCATGTTGTCAGTTATTACATGAGCGATCTTCCCGGCGGCAACGACTGGAAGTGTGAGACGCCGGTGGAGTCTGGGGTTGTGAAGGAGGAAGGTGATGTGGTTCTGCCGCAGGTGCTGGGAACTTTGCGGAGTTATCGCATGGCGATGGCGTGTACCGGCGAGTATGGTGCGTACCACTGCCAGATTCAGGGGCATGCGCCCAATACTGCGGATCCGCTCGCGGCAATTGTGACGCTCGTATCGCGATCGAATGTTGTGTATGAAGCGGACATGGCGATTCGGTTTACGCTGGTTGCAAACAACGACCTGTTGATGTTTCTGGACGGCGCAACCGATCCATATCCGAGTACATGTGGTGGCGGGGGCGGGACGGATTGTTCGGGCGCAGTGCTTGGAGAGAATGCTGGTGTTATCAATGGCGCGATTGGAAGTGCGAATTACGACATCGGGCATTGCGTGACGCGGATTTTCGGCGGCGTGGCAAACTTGAGGGCGGTGTGTACGAACAACAAGGCGGGCGGCGTTTCTGGTATCCCGCGCGGCGGCGATGTGGATCCATTTTCGGCACTTGTGGTGATTCATGAAATTGGCCACCAGTTTGGCGCAAACCACACATTCAGCGGCATACGCGGTCGCTGTGCGGGCAATGTGAATCTCAATACGGCCTGGGAAGCGGGCACGGGGTCGTCTCCAATGGGGTATGCGGGTGGGTGTCCGGTTGGAGATGCGCCGCCTTCGGACAACATTCAGTTGTTCGCTGATCCGTTCTTTCATCATGGAAGCGTGCTGGAAATGCAGGCGTTTCTTGCAACGGGCGGGCATACATGTCCGGTGTTGACGACGACAACGAACAATGCGCCGCTGATCGTCAGTACAACGCCGGCATCGAAGGTGCCACCGGGCACACCGTTCAGACTTAGTGTCGACGCGAGCGATCAGGATAACAACACTCTCACGTATTCATGGGAGCAGTTTGACAACGGAGTAGCGCGACCGATTTCTGGCGAAGGCGTTTCTGATAATGGGTCGGGGGCACTCTTCCGCATTTTCCCGCCGGTGCTTTCAAATCAGCGGACCTTTCCAAAGATGGCGGATGTACTTTCAGGAGTCGCGACACCCGGAGAAATGCTCCCAACGACGACAGGGGTGACGCGGCGTTTTCGAGTGCTTGTTCGTGACAATGCACCAGGTGCGGGCGGGATCGCGGTTTCTTCGTTTGTAAATGTGGAAATACCAAATGCAACATCGCCATTTGTTGTGCTAGCTCCGATTGCGGGTGCTGTCAGGAGATCGGGTGCTTCGTCGCTAGTGGCCTGGAATGTCGGTAATACGAATGTCGCGCCGATCTCGGCGACAAATGTGCTTGTGAAACTTTCACTTGATGGCGGGGTGTCGTTTCCGATAGTGCTTAGTTCGCTTCCAAATACCGGATTGGCGACGGTCACGCTGCCATCAGTTTCAAGTTTGTCCGCGCGGATCATGATTGAAGCGCAGGGGCATATCTTCTTTGCAGTTTCGCGGCCATTTGTCATCGAGACTCTCTGTCAGGCTGTTGATTTCAACGATGACGGAATTGTGGATTTCTTCGACTATCTTGATTTTGTCGATACGTTTTCGGGTGGATGGGTCGGCTCGGACTTCAATCTGGATGGTGTTGTCGACTTCTTTGATTACCTCGATTTTGTTGACGCCTTCGCGTCGGCGTGCTGAATGGCGGTTTTTGGAGAAAAACGGGCAATGGAACGCCTATAACGGTTGGGAATTGTGGGGAATGTCTCGATAATTTGGAATTGCGGCTAGGCGCGGGGCGGTCGGACCTGCTAAATTATGTACAAGGGGAGCCTGTCTGGCAGCCATGTTTTGGCTGGCGGGTGGCTATTTGGTTTAACTTGGCTAATCACTGGAGAGTCTGAATGAAGTCATCAATCTCAATGTCGGCTGTTGCGCTTTGCGCGCTGGCTGGAATCGCTGCAGCGCAGCCCGCCAATGACCTGTGCGCCAATGCACAGGTGATCACCGGTCCTGCGGTGATTCAAGGTCGAACCACGGGCGCCTCAAACGATGGCGGGACGCAGTTCTGCGGCGCGGCAACTTCGCCCGATGTGTGGTACACCTACACGGCGACAGCGGCTGACGCTGGCAATTCCATCATCCTCGATACGTGTTCATCAACATCGGGTCTTGACACTGTGATCACTGCGTTCACTGGTTCATGTGGCGGACCACAGCTTTCCTGTAACGACAACACGACCGGCTGCGGCACTGGCACGCAGTCGCGTCTGACGATTCCGCTCACGGTCGGCACGACCTATGTCATTCGCGTGGCTGGTAAGAACGGCACTACTGGCGCGTTTGTGCTCACGGTCGGGATCAACGTTCCACCGCCACCGCCTCCGCCGGCAAATGCAGGCCCTGACATTATTGTGGGCGATGTTTCGGATGTGGCGAGTTATGGCGCGGTTGGGGGAATTTCGGCGTATGCCTATGGCACAACTTCGTGCAATGCTGGTGATGCAAACGTTGATTGGATCGCCAACAACAATCGGCACCCGGTCATTGGTCAGAATCTGTACCGGTTGAAAAACGGACGGTTTGAGATGATTGGTGCATCGTGGCTGAAGCACGGGTTCACGGCGTTGACACAGAATCTGTGTTCAACTTGCTCCGGGCAAGGTGGCGTGGTGCTGGGAGTCGGCTGCTCAGATCCATACGTTGCAAGTTTGAACGGCGACCAGAGTCGCCTGGGTCCTCGTTCGCACATTAACGCGACCACGGGTTTCTATCCATATCCGTTCACAACTCCGGGTGCTGGATACATGGTTCCACCGGCGGCAGCGGCAGTGATTGGCCGCCGCGTTCAGGTGCTTACAGCTGACGTTGCTCCTGCACAAAATGCCGGCGCACGGTACTTTGCAGAGTGTCAATACGTAACGGGCGATGAAGCTCGATTTGTTGCTCCGGCAACTGGTCAGGCTCGCAATGGGTTGAACAATCTCTCATGGCGCGAAGCGGCGTTTAATGCCAGCAATACAGGCAGTATGGTTGGTGCAACAGTTCGTCAGCAATCTGCGCTGATGGCTTGGCGCGTGGTTGATCCGACGGTGACCGTGCAGAACTTTGACTATGTTGACCCGATTGTGTTTAACTCCGTGCTCATTAACTTTGTCGCCCGCTACTGGGTTGCGACTAAGGTAACTGACAACGGCAACGGGACCTGGACCTATCGCTACGTGATTGAGAACGTCAACTCAGATCGTTCGGCCAGCGGATTCAACTTGCCCACCGCTCGCGCTACCGCGACAAACAGCTATTACCGCGGCGTGGTGTATCACTCGGGCGAATCTGTTGATATGAATGCTCCTTGGGCGTTCAACTCTGGCGGCGGGATCGGCTGGTCAACGCCGCAGACATTTGCCCAGAACCCAAACTCAAGCGCTATTCGCTGGAGCACTGCTTCGACCTTTGAAATTACTACAAACACTGCACCGGTGACCGGCAATGCCACGCTAAGCCTCTTCAAGCCCGCCGCAGGCCAGCCCGACACAATCACGCTGACCGGTTTGACAATTCCTGGTGATGGTGCATGTCCATCTGACTTCAACACAGACGGTGTGGTTGATTTCTTTGACTACCTCGACTTTGTTTCCGCGTTTGCCAACAACGATATCTCGGCGGACTTCAATCACAGTTCCGGCGTCGATCTGTTTGACTACCTTGATTTCGTCGCGGCATTCTCAACTGGATGCTGATCAAGTGATGTGACAATCAAATTCAAATTTACCCCGGAGCATCGGCTTCGGGGTTTTTATTTTTTCACAAGTGCGGCGTTCAGCGCTGTGGAAGCTGTTGCAAGATCAATTCCAACAAGCCGCACTGTCTTTTCGGGGTTGGTGTGACCAGATTCAATACTGACATCGCGTGGCGCAAGACTCAGCAGTTTTGATATCAGGCGAATCACTGCTTGATTGGCGAGTCCTTTTTCGGGCGCGGCGGCGACTTTGATCTTCAGCCTGTCCCCCAGTTTTCCGGCGATCTGGTCGCGGCTTGATCCCGGAACCACCTTTACGCGGAGCAGCAGCGCATCTACTTTTCCGTCAGTGCTTGTGTGTTCCTGGATCATGTGCGATAAAGTACTCACATGATCATTGTTGCATCGGTGATTGCGGTCGGAATTCTGGGGCAGGTTCTTCAGGCACCAGCGACTCCCGCTCAGCCACCGGCGGTGCGAGGACTTGGCCCACCGAATGTTCTTGTTGTTTACGACTCGCGCAAGGCCGATTCGGTGGCAATTGCGAGTCATTATGCGGGGTCTGACGCTGTGCCGCAGGCTG
>SXOY01000265.1 GCA_005776545.1 Planctomycetia bacterium
GGCGGCGATGAAGCACATCATGCCATAAGAGTGAAACGTCTGCACGCCGGAGACCCCGTAGAAGTGCAAAATGGGGCAGGAATTGTCGCTTTTTGTGTAATTTCCTCGATTTTGAAGGCCCCTCGAACGGGTGAATGGACCCTGGAACTCCAGATTCGGGAGGTTCGTTCGGTTCCTCCGGTCTCTCCAAGACTTGAAATCTGGAGCGCAACCCCCAAGGGAAATCGACTCGAAGAAATGATCGAAGGCTTGTGCGAAGTGGGGGCCGCAAGCTGGCATCCTTTGGAAACCGTCCGCGGCGTGGTTGATCCTCGCGAAGGAAAATTGCAGCGGCTCGAACGCATTGCAACCGAGGCAAGCAAGCAATGTGGCCGCGCCTGGAATCTCACGATTGGCGCTGGTGGCGATCTCAAACTCGCTCTTGTAACTGATGCATTGGTTATTGCCTGCGATGCTTCGGGCGAGCACTTCGCGGTATCGCCTCAGCCTGCTCCGATCATTCGAATGCTCATTGGTCCAGAAGGCGGTTGGACATCTGAAGAGCTCACGCTTCTGAAAGAGTCAAAGGCTGGCATCTGCCGATTCGGACCGCACGTTATGAGGATTGAAACTGCAGCGGTCGCCGCTGCCGCGGTGGTGCTTTCGCACTCGTCATGCTGAAATTGCAGCGTCCGCTCTTAGGCAGAAACCGCCATCAGTTTGGCGGTCTGTCCAATAATCCACAAAAAATACACAATATCATTTGCCTCTCGAGCAATCATGGTTCATATTTGATATGGAGTGCCACGAGGCGGAGTTGTTTCGCGGCATTTGATCAGACCGTCCACGGCTATTTGACACTTGAAATCAACTGAATACCAAATCGCTCGTTGCGAAATGTGTCCAAACGCGTTCAGTCAAAGTACTCCGATAAGTCCGGGACGACACACATAAGGAGCCTTGAAATGTTGAATAGAAGTAAAGTTGCAGCGCTGTTAGGGGGGGGCGTACTTGGTTAGTAGCGCGGGAATGGTGATTGCTCGACCCGACCCTGTTCCTGATGCAGATTCAACCGCAGAGAACATTCTGACCTGTGTCTATCACTTGCGGCCAACGAACTCAGTGGCCCCCTCCGGCGACCTGTTCAATGGTGCGCTCGGCTGGCTCGGTGATGTCTACCCGTATCCAATTCACAATTCCTGGGTCAATGATTTCCCGATGTGGACGCCCGATCGTCGCCCGATGATGACAATCCAACTGGGAAGTGGCGATTGGGCAGAGAATCCAAACGGCAACAACAGTGAATGGTACATCCCACACTACGCCAATGGCGGCACAACTATCTTGGCCGACTCCCCAGAAGATAGCCGCTCGCCAAACCCCGATAACTCTTCCGACACCGTGTGGGTGCAGGGGCCTAATGGAGTCCCTGATCAGTTTGACTCCCTGATTCGCACGCTCAAGCGCTGGCGCGAATATGGTGTTCGCCGCGTTTTGCTACACCTTCCGGCTGGCGTGATTGGAGGCAAGGTCTCTGGCTACGCAGATGGTCACGACGATGACCCGAACTATGCGATCTACGGCGGCACGACCCAGTCCATGAACCAGTTCTATGGCATGCCAGATTGGAAGCAGCGCTACTTCAGAGGGGAGGACCTTCAATTTCCAAATCATCCTCCACAGAACGCCTGGTCCGTCTTCATGGCTGCCTATCCAAGTGATCCCATGGACATTGAGGTGTACGTTGGCGGTGGAATTGGCAAGAACACGCAAGGGCTGGGAACTGAAGCGACAGTTGTAACCGGTTCCCAACCGACAAAGATCTCATCATTTGATAGATTTATCGGCACTCCGCCAAATCAGATTGCACTGTACAACGACTTCTGGGCCACTCCGTACGGCAGCAATCCTGGAGAAACTGCGGAACCACCATACCCGATTGACCCCAGGGCAACACTGCCCAATGGGCTATCAATGAAAGCCAATTTTGACAGGTTCTGGCGTTTCACAAAGCCCTGGTACGAAGAGTGTGGAATCATGCGTCTGTGGCTCGATACCGCTTCGGAGAATATCCCTCTAAGCTCTAAGCGTTGGGGATCTCTTGAAGTCTCACACAATCCGTACCTGACAAGTCTTGGCGTCCACATCGGCGGCGAGACCATTCCGACGATTGACATAGGGATTCCGCCAAACACCGTTGAAATCCTTGATGATTGCGCTATTTCGTTCATGCCGTGGTTCGCTAACTTTGAAGTCGTGAGTGCTGAAGACAACGCTACGACCCATCATCGAACCTGGAAAACCTACGCTCAGACTTCTCTCAGCCGCCTCAATACCGAAGTTCATTTGCTTGACAATACCGGCCATATGGACTGGGACCAGTACAAGTACGCCCGCGAGCACGGATATGTCGTTGGTGCCTACAACGCCTATGCAACGACAGGCATCAAGGCCGCCGAACTTATGAAGCGCTGGTATTCAATGGGCTGGATTCAGATCGCCGATTTCAACGGCGATGGCGTTGTAAATAGTACCGATCTTTCGATGGGCCAAGCAGCAATTCTTTACGGCAGAACCCACAATAACGTTTGGCCAATCGTGTATGGCAACGGCGACATCGACGGCGATGGCGATATTGATGAATTCGACAATACTTATTTCACAAGCTATTACTATCTTAATCCAACCTACAAGAAGGACTTTGGAACACCGCCAGTGCCCGCACTCTAATTATTAGAAAGCATACTATGACAAAGCTCTACTTGCTTGCCGGAGTGTCCATCGGCGTTCTTCCAAATATCGCAACTGCGCTTCCGCTCTACGAAATGCGCTGGGCTGCGAATGGCGAAGTGGAATATGTACAACGAGACAACGATGTGCAGACTCCGCAGCAGGGGTTCCATGCCTACGACAATTGGCGTCCGTCTGAATTCGGCGGTAACACCAACCTTGCCCTCGGTACACGGTTTCGAATGGGTGGAGACGAGTTTGCTGATGATCTATTCATGACCACTACCGGCCCGGCGCTATTCACGGATTTCGCCTTCACAATTGCGAATACTTCACAAACTCAGAGACTTCAAAGTGTTTGGCTTACGAATCGTATTTATGATACAAATCGAGTATTGCTGTTTGCCGATGCAAGGCGCATTAGTATTTCGATTGCGCCGGCAACTGCCATCGGTATCTACTCCAACAGCAACGTTTACACGCGTTATGGCGTCATTCTTCCGCCACATATCTACGTAAGCATGCAATTCAGCGATGCGGTCGGCGTTGATTCCGCAGACGTCGGTTGCCTTCTGCCTGGCCCTCGCACAACCGGCTACAGCACCCAATTTGCATACAACTTCACAACTGGTCAGGCGCTGAACTTCGACGGAACCGATCAGACGAATATGGCCTTCTTTGTAGATACCGCGAATGTTCCATCGCCCGGCCCGGCCGCAGCACTCTTTGCAGCGTCCCCACTCCTTCTTCGCCGTCGGCGGTAGCCGATTCTCAATTGTCGTTCAACCTACTCTCCGCCGCGAAACACCGAGTTTCGCGGCGTTTTCATTATGCTCCTGCACTCTGCTCAATCACGCGTCCCTTCCCCTTCACCACTTTCCCGATTTGATACACACTCTCTCCGCTCTTCTTCAAGGTTGCCGCTACAGATTCCGCGAATGCTGGCCGCACAATCACGCAGTATCCGATTCCCATGTTGAAAACTCGCCGCATTTCAGCTTCGGGCACATTGCCGTGCTTTTGCAGGAAGTTAAACACAGGCAGCACGGGCCAGGAACTGGTATCAACGATCGCATCACAATTCGGCGGCAATGCGCGGCACAGATTCCCTTCCATTCCGCTCCCAGTAATATGCGCCATGCCGGTCACCACGTTTTTCACTGTGTAGTTCTTCAGCATTTTCATCACGCTCGCGGCATAGATGCGAGTCGGCGTCAGCAGCACTTCGCCCAATGTCCGCTTATGTGAGTTCTTGCTTTTCTTCGTCTTTTTGCGGCCAACTTCGACATTCAGTTCTTCGTACACCGACTTCAAATCAAGCCCCGCTTCTTCCACGATCTTCCGTACCAGTGTGTAGCCGTTCGAGTGAATTCCGTGACTCGCCAATCCCAGCACGACATCGCCTGGTTTCACAAACTTCGGATTTACCGCGCGCTTCAGTTCCACCACGCCCACGCAGAACCCTGCCATGTCAAAATCGTCTTTGCCATACACATCGGGCATATTCGCAGTTTCGCCGCCGAGCAAGGCGCATCCTGACTGCTTACAGCCTTCGGCAACACCACGCACCAGGTCGGTCAACATCTTGGTATCAAGTTGCGGAACAGCGATGTAATCCAGGAAGATCAGCGGCTCGGCACCTTGCACAATCAGGTCATTCACGTTCATCGCCACCAGGTCTATTCCGACGGTATCAAAGATCCCGAGTTGGGCTGCCAGTTTTACTTTCGTTCCCACACCATCGCAGCAGGCCACCAGCACCGGATCTTTGTAATTTCGTGCAAACAGTCGTTGGTTGAAGTCGAGTCTGAACAATCCCGCGAAGCCGCCTGGATTGTCGATCACCCGCGGCCCATGCGTTCGCCGCATGATGGAGCCGAGTGATTCTGTGAACGCATCTTTCTTGTCAATATCCACACCGGCGGCGGCGTAAGTAAGCGGGCGTGATTTGCTGGTGCTGCTCATGCCGGATGGTACTTCACCCTGCCGCCAGTTGCTTGAAAATCGACAATTTCGAGCAATCTCTGCGCGAATCAGTCGGTTTTGAACTCTGATCTTCAGCTTTGAAAGCCACCCGCCTTCCTTCCAAACAACTTGGCAGGCTCGCGTGTCGCCTATGCCGTACACTCTATTTGCTGTTTTCAGGTTCAGGTCTTTCTTGCAGGAGCACACCATTGTCAACTCGCATCCCAGCAACTCACACTCAATCGTTCCTGTATCGCTCTCGCCGCGGCAGTTTCAAGACCGGTTGCCTCATCGCAACTGGGATTCTCTTGCTGCTCCTTATTGGTGGCGGCGTCTTCGTTGCGTATAGCTGGAGGGGCTGGGTGGGCGCAGTGGCACGCGCTGGCACGCTTGAAGCTGTCAACTCATCCAAGCTTCCCCCGGATCAAAAACAAAAAGTGATCGCCAAGATCGATGAGGTCACCAAGGATTTCGAAGACGGAAAGATCGATGGTCAGCAGGCTCAAAAGATCTTTGAGGAACTCGCGCAAGGTCCGTTGTTGCCCCTGGCCATTGTGTACGGAATAGATGAACAACACATAAAGAACAGCGCGCTTCCCAAGGAAGAAAAAGAAGCGGGTCGCCTTGCTTTGGAACGTGCTTCGCGCGGCATCGTTGAGAAATCAATCGCGCTCGCGACGATTCGCGATATCATGGCACCGGTCACGATTCAGGGTCCAAACAACCAGATGCAGATGAAGCAGCAAGTGACGGATGAAGAGCTTCGGCAGTTCTTCAAGAACGCCAAGACTCGCGCTGATGAAGCCAAGGTTCCCAACGAGCCTTATAAGGTGAATGTCGGCGACGAATTGTCAAAGGCGATCGATACCGCACTTGGCAAGCCTCCCGTCTCGGCCGCGCCGGCTGTGCCGCCAGCGACCGGAGAGAAGAAGTAGGTTGCGGTTGTACGACGGAGGCGTTCAAGCAAACTCCGGCCGTTACCATCAACTCCCTTGAAAAATACCGAGCGCCATTGTTCAAATCCAGTATTCAAGGAAGCAGGCCCGAGTGTGTTTTTGTTCGACATTGAGTCACATTTGACTCTTCTAGGTTAAGGCGATTCTGTGGCGATTCATCTTCCACGCTTCTGATGAACCAGGACCAACTCACAATCCTCCTCGATCAATCCGCCAAAGGCGATCGCTCCAGCACTGCCAAACTTATGGAAGTGGTCTATGACCAGCTTCGCGCTCTCGCAGGCTCCTGTTCCGGCGGCAGGCAGGCCAATCAC
>SXOY01000266.1 GCA_005776545.1 Planctomycetia bacterium
GTATCAACCCTTGCAATCGATGACCTTAAATGCGAAGGTCGCACCAACCCGCTTGTGATTGATGCTCTGGCCCCTCGATTGAGTTGGATTCTCAATTCCGATCAGCGTGGACAAGATCAATCCGCCTATCAAGTTCTCGTCGCTAGCTCAGCGGAAAAACTCGCGAGCGGTCAATCCGACCTCTGGGACAGCGCCAAGGTGCCAGGCCGCGACACAATAAACATTGTTTACAAAGGAAGTGCTCTGAAGTCTGGTCAGGTGTGTTACTGGAAAGTAAGAGTGTGGGATCGCCACGACAGAGAGTCTGTGTGGAGCCAACCCTCTTTCTGGGAAATGGCTCCGCTCAATGCAACTGACTGGTCCGCGCAATGGCTCAACGATGGCAAAAGTAACCCGACCAGCGACGCCGACTTCTACCGCCAAGACCCCGCTCCGCTCTTTCGCAAAGAACTCGCAATCGAAAAACCCCTTCGCAGCGCCAGATTGCACATCAGCGGTCTCGGGTACTACGAAGCCAGCCTCAATGGGCAACGCATTGGCGATCATGTGCTCGATCCCGGCTGGACCGCTTACGAAAAACGCGTGCTCTACAGCACCTACGACATCACCCGCGAACTAAAGGTCGGCGCGAACTGCTTGGGAGTCATGGTCGGCAATGGTTGGTACAACCCGCTTCCGCTGCGAATGTGGGGGCATCTCAACTTGCGTGAACATCTAGCTGTTGGTCGCCCTCGTTTCATCGCTCAACTCAATCTTGAATACGAAAACGGCGACACTCAAACAGTTATCTCAGACACTACATGGAAAACTGCCCCCGGCCCTATTTGTTTCAACAGCATCTATCTCGGCGAAATCTACGATGCGCGCCTTGAGCAGCCCGGTTGGGATCGTGTGGGGTTCACTGATTCAAATTGGCAGGCGGCATCGCTCGCACCAGAAGCAGTGGGGCGTCTGCAGCCTCAGTCTCAGCCGCCGATTCGAATGAAAGAACAGATCGCCACAGTGGGTATCACCGAGCCTCAACCCGGGATTTTCATCCACGATCTCGGGCAAAATTTCTCTGGGACAATCGCACTCCGACTCGCCGCGCCGTTGCCGCCCGCAGGAACGAGAATCGTTCTGCGTTACGGCGAATTGCTGAATGCCGATGGCACGCTCAACCCTCTGACCAGCACCGCCGGTCAGATCAAGGGCCGCGTCAGCACAACCAGCGATGACAAAGATCGGATAGGGCCGCCACCAATCGCCTAGCAGACCGACACCTACATCACGCGTGGTGATTCGACAGGTACAGAAACCTACACACCCCGCTTCACATTTCATGGCTTTCGATACGTCGAAGTCACAGTGATCCCGGGCGAGGCGGTCGAAACCAAATTCGGTCCCATCACAATCAGCGGTCTCCGCCTCACCTCCGACGTCCCCGATGCAGGCACTTTCTCCTGCTCAAACGACATGTTCAATCAGATCCAGCTCATGTGCCGACGCACATTCCTCGCCAACATCTTCAGTGTCCAATCCGACTGTCCACATCGCGAGCGCTTCGGCTACGGCGGCGACATCGTCGCAACCAGCGATGCCTTCATGCTCAACTTCGATATGTCACGCTTCTACGCCAAAGCAGTCAGCGACTTCTCTGATGCCGGTCGCCCCGATGGACTGATCCCTGACACCGCGCCCTTTGTTGGGATTCACTACTGCGGCGTTGGTTGGGCGATGGCGCATCCGCTTCTGCTCACGCAGCTCCGCCGCAATTATGGGGATAATCGCTTGGTCGAGGAACACTATGAAGTCGCCAAACGCTGGCTTTTGCGCGTAGCTGAAACGAACTCTGACGGCCTGATCACTCAGGGCCTGAGCGATCACGAAGGTCTCGAATCCACGCCGGTGCCGCTCATGGTCACGCCTCTCTATGTGCAAAGTGCGAAGCTGCTCGCAGGACTCGCCCGCTCTCTGGGCCGCGATGAAGATGTAACGAGATTTGAGTCGATTGCACGCACCGCTGCCGCGGCGTATCAGCAGAAATATTCGACGACCTTCGAGCCAGGTGCCACACCCGAATCTACTCAAGCAAGCCTCGCCTTCGCCCTCTACTCCGATCTCGTCCCGCCTGAGAAACAACCTGTCGTCCTGCAATCTCTAGTAGACAACATTCAGACCAAGCGCCAAGGCAAACTCTCCACCGGCATCATGGGCACCAAATTCATGCTCGAAGTCCTCTCTCGCTCTGGCCGCGCTGACCTCGCTTATAACATCGTGAACCGCCGCGATTTTCCCGGATGGGGTTGGATGCTCGAAAACGGCGCAACAACACTGTGGGAACACTGGGAACTCGATCGCAACACCTTCTCACACAGCCACCCCATGTTCGGATCAGTAAGCCAGTGGTTCTTCAATCACCTCGGCGGCATCCAGCCCGCACTCGATGCGATCGGCTTTGATTCCATCATCGTTCATCCTCAACTTGTCCCCGGTCTGGACTGGGTTCGCTCCAGCCATCGCACAGTCCGCGGCACAGTCGTGAGCAACTGGCGACGCGAAAACCACACGCTCATCATGGAAATTCAAATTCCGGTTGGCGCCACCGCAACAGTCTACTTACCCGCGAACCGAACTGAGCAGGTGAGCGAAAACAACGTTTTCCTATCTCCGACTACTCCGACAATTGATGGCGTTGAGTGTGTTCCAGGTACGTCCAACCCAGGTACTGTTGTGTGTCGCATCGCCTCAGGGCGGTACGCCTTCCGTATCGACGGCGAGAAATGACAGCCGAACGGTCCCCAAACATTTCCCCTCATGCTCAGTGCCTCACGGCTGTATCGTCCAAGATCAACACCGGCGATCCAAACACTCTTACGCCGCCTTCCTTGCTTTCGTCCCACCTTCCTTTCCCATCCACATCGCACATGTCTCCAGGAGTTTCTGCTTGTCCAGCGGCTTCGTCGCGTAGTCGTCGCATCCTGCATTCATACACTTTGCCCTGTCTTCTGCCATCGCGTGTGCTGTCAGCGCGACGATGGCAAGAGTGCTTCCTCTCTGTCTTAGCGTTCGCGCTAACGAATACCCATCCATTTCCGGCATTTGCATATCTGTCAGCAGCATCGAATACGGAACACCTGCTGCAATGCTCTTGTCGATATTTTCAAGCGCGATCCGACCATTGTCTGCCACATCCACGGTCGCTCCTGCTTTTCGAAGATGGAACGCGATCAACCGCTGATTATCCACACCATCTTCCGCCAGCAGAATAGAACCACTCAGCTTGATCGCGTCGCTCGCAATCTTACAACGTTCCGTGATGCGAATCGCATCCATCCGTTCGACCATTGCACACCCTTCGACGATGGTCAATGGCAATTCCACTCGGAAGCACGAGCCTTCGCCTGGGGCACTTCGTACAAGAGAGACCGACCCGCCGAGAATCGCCGCCAATCGTTGACAGATCGTCAACCCAAGCCCGGTGCCGCCAAATTTGCGAGTTGTAGTTTCATCGGCCTGTTCAAACGCTTTGAACAGCTTCGCCCCCTGCTCCGCGGTCATTCCAAGTCCCGTGTCAATAACATCTATCACTAGCCACGATTGCCCAGGTCGCGTCTCAACATTCGCGCGCAGCGTAATCGTCCCTGCTTCCGTGAACTTGACGGCGTTCCCCATCAAGTTCATGAGTATCTGCCGCAAACGCGTCGGATCGCTCATGATCCTTGCAGGTACCGGTGTTGCAAACTCTATCTTGACCGCCACGCCTTTCCCGGTCGCTCGCTGCCGCATCAGGCTTTCGACTTCATGTAACACACTCACAAGTTCAGTTTCGATCTTCTCCGTAGACATCTTCCCCGCTTCGATCTTTGACAGGTCAAGTATGTCATTGATTACCGTGAGAAGATGTGCTCCCGCGGCACGGATGGTCTCAATCGTCTGAAGTCGATGCTCTGGTGCGAGCTTGATATTCCCATCTTCTCTCAGCACTTCAGTGAATCCAAGTATTGCAGTCAATGGCGTCCGAATCTCGTGGCTCATGTTTGCCAGAAACGCACTCTTGGATTCACTTGCTGCGTGCGCTGACAGTGCCAGACTCGTTGCCAGTGTTCTCTCGCGATTCAAAGCGCGAATGACTATTACCCACGTCGCAACTACGAACACGCCTACGGCAATACTCACATAGCTTAAGCCAGTGAGCAGCGTTCGGAGTTTCTCCGCGTCTGCCGCAATATTCTCACCAAGCGCAGCAGAGGCTCGCCGATTTCCTTCCGAGTAAACTGCTTTGTGCGTGCCATACTCGGTTCCTCGTAGCAGGTCTACGGCTTCCTGGTTCTTTCCCATGCGCGCCAAGTCCATCGCATCGGTTTCAATCGCAATTAGAGCCTGATTCGCGGCATCTGTTTCTTCTCCCAACGCCTTATCAAATAGCACTGGAGACATTTCTCGAACACTATGTATGGCCTTGTCCAATGGTTCGAGGCTCTCGTCATAC
>SXOY01000267.1 GCA_005776545.1 Planctomycetia bacterium
GCCGGCCCTGGCACAGGCGAACACCAGAATTTTGATACCAATACCGGTATGCAATTCGTCGGCTGCGGACCCGGATATGACCCCGGCACTCTCATCCTCGGAACCGATGCAACAAGCGAAGGAGTTCTTCAACTTGATCCGGGTCACGCCGTAGATTCCAAACCCAACCTGCGCTCGCTTGCCACGAACTTTGGTTCGATCTCAAAATCAAACTGCTTTTATGTCCGCGTTGACAGTCCTGAAAAACCAACACGGACCGTCACCTGTGGAATGAAAGTCTCCCCTTACGCAGGCAGCAGATCAATCCGCGGCAATGTTGATGTCATCTGGTATTCACGAAATAGTGGCCGCCCTGGGTCATGGGCCTGCATCTCATACGCAGGAATCGACGAACGCTACTCGCTTTTCAATAACAGCGTCTATGCGCTCATCACCGGCGGCACTAAGTTTATTCGGATTCCCTTGCCGCCCACGCGCAGTGGTCGCCCATTCCTCATTGGCCCCGGTGGCTCGCAATGGCTCCGAGATGACCCCACACGCCTCAACATCTCAGGCCTTCAAGTACTTCGTTGCCCGAGAGATCCGCAAGGGCGTTGGCTCTACCCAAGTGCTGACGGGTCAACCACACTTGGCATCATCGATCCACAGCCGCCAGTCATGGTCGATGCCGTATTTCGTGTGCGAAAAAAACTCGAAGATAGCGCCGGTCTCATGCTCACCGTAAGTGGTTCGCAAACCAACCCGCGCACCGGCTCACAACTTCTCGAATCTGCGAGGCTCGACCCTCTGCCCACCGATCCGCCTGCGGACCCACCACGGCCAATGTGGCTGCGATCATTTATTCGAAACACACCAGTGAATCTGGACCTGTCGTCATACGACAACAATCGCAACCCAACTTCATTTGACATAAGTGTGGCTTTTGACGGTGCGTCCCGCCCAATATCTGATAGTTATCTGGCTGCACAGGATCGCTGGCAAGCCCTGGTAAGTACGGTTCATTCGTCCGTAGGCTCAGGCGAGTGGTTCTCCTTTATCTGCCGCAGTCGCATAAAGTCGAGCGATACCGATGGCATCATCGCGTTCTCCGAGTTTCTTTCAGACAGTTTCCGCGGTCCCGGGTATCCACTGCCGCCAGATCAGCCTGAATGCTGGCCTGAGCCGCCGCCGAATTTTCCGGGATGGGGTTGTTTCCCGCACGCCACGGAATACCCGGATGAAATTGCTCAGCTTGGTGCCCTGGGGTTAAGCGGTTCTTGGACGCTCCTTTTGGCTGGGATGTGTGCTGACGACGCTTGGGACCAATTCACTTTGCCCGATCCAACCGACAAGTCCCACGCGCTTTTCACATTGCTCACTGCGCAACCCCAAGGTGCTCGATTGACACTTCGAGCCAATACTCGTTTGGGGCCAAGTACCGATCCCGGACTTGCATTGTGTTACCAAATGGCTCCCGCCGCTACCGAACTTCGCCGAATGATCACCCCAATCACTTTCTTTCGAAATCGCCCGCTCCTTATTGCGCTTACGTGCAATCCCACTCTCCAGCGCCTGGGCCTGACGGCAGCATCAAGTGGCAACATCTACCCGACGCTTTATGCAAATACCCCGCTTTCCACCGACACCTTTCAGACGCTCGCTTTCAGCGGACCTGAGGGTCAAGGCACCGTTTCCGCATTCCAATGGCTCGCACTCAAGACCGAATCTCGAGTGCTGTCAGAAGCCGAAATATTGACCCAATTCCAGACTCTGGGTTTCTTTCCTGCGTAGTCAGTCGCTCCCTGCATCCTTTTCTTGTTCAGAACGGTATAAGTTCTGAGCGTTCCCCATCCGTCCGGTATATCATCCCGGCCCTCAGTTTGACCATTGAGGAAACCTCGGATACCTTGACCTCGGGGCAATCTGTTTTGGGGAGTTCTTCTCCTCGGCTCATAGAAGGATGCTGGCGTTGAACGACGGACTCAATCTCACGGCTCCATGTATCTCCAGACGCTTCCTGGCATCCGCTGCAGCATGCTGCATATTGGCCGCTTCGGCGTTTGGGCAGGCAAGTCTTCCCAATGAACTGGTGAATGGCGTAACCATCAACGAGCAGCAGAAAACACTGCTGCACGATCATGTTGCACCACTCTTACCTCAGCTCCGAGTTGCCTCTTCGCTCAAATCCGCTCGCGATATCCTAATTCAGCCGCTGGCAACACAAGGCGTCAGCACCACTTTCCGTCTAGAGCTGTGGAAGAACGTCAGCAAGACTGCCACTGAGATGATCAAGGCTGATGACGATGTTCAAAAAGTCAACGGCTTGCGAATCGCTGGCGAAATTGCGACTGACGCTTCTGTTGCAAACATCCACCCAACGCTCAAAGACAAGAACGCAACCATTCGATTTGCATCCAGCTTTGCAATCATGCGTGCCTTTGAACAAACTCATGGCAAACCAGCCGCGATTTCTAAAGACACCGCGATTGAACTAATTCTCGCCGTTGCGACCGCGATGAAAACCGAATCCGATCCAAACTGCTTTGACAGCATGGTCAGGGCACTTGCCGCTGCTGGTTCAGATCGCCAGACAATTGATGTTTCTGTTCAGCGAAAAGCCCTCGAAGTGCTTTCTTTGACCGCTTCTGAACTTCTTCAAAAGAGCGGCGACAAGGCCATTGACGACACCCGCCTTGAAGCATTTGTTCGAGCACTCACCTGCGTTCGAGACAGTTTCACCAAGCCTCAGACCACCATCCCTAGCTGGACCAACGATGGTGCTGCCTTTGCAGGCGACGCACTGGCCGCTGTCTATCGTCAGCTCCGCAAAGCCAATCCTGAACTCGCGCCGATCCGGGCCGACGATCCTGAAGATGTCGTCGAAGCCAAGAAGGCCGCTCGCCGCGGCATCGGCCAACTGGTATTTATCGCCGAGAGCACAATCACTCTTGCACGTCAGATACGCAACAATCCAAACCAGACCACCAGCATTGCCGATCAACTCAAGCGTGCCGAAGTAAAGACCGATGCCTCCGCCCTTGAAGACATGAATTCCTTGCTGTCTGACAAACTCCCCAAAGAGTTCGCTCTCCCGGCAGACCGTTTCCTGAAATAACCCGTTCGAATCTCTCCCAGAACGGATTCTGGAGCCACTAATAGTGGAAGTCTATGTGGAAGATCTTCCTTCCCTTGCTTGTGATCGTTGGCGCAATCTGGGCGAGCGTCTCCAGCGATACCGCCTCCTCAAAAACCGATCTCACATTTGTCAATCGCGGCGATGTCACATCGCTGGATCTCCAGACCATCTCCTGGATGCAAGACCTTCGCGTCGCCCGCCTCGTGTTTGAGGGACTGGTTCGTCCTGACATCTTCTCCCACAACTACGCCCCCACTCCCGCTGTCGCAAAAAGCTGGACCATCTCCCCCTCCGGTACCCACTACACATTCACGATCCGCCCCGATGCAAAATGGTCGAACGGCCAAAGGGTCCTTCCCTCTCATTTCACCTACGCCTGGCGCCGTGCCCTTCTCCCAGAAACCGGTTCAGACTACATCGCGCAGTTCCAATTCGTTAAAGGCGGCGCAGCGTTCACTCGCTGGCGTGCTGACGCCATCAAAGCTCACGCGCTGAAAGTCAAATCCGGAGAACTCAAGCTCGCCGATGCAACCGATGCGGCAAAATCACTTTGGATTGAAACCTGTCACAAATTCGATGAACTTGTGCACGTCCGAGCCGACGACGTCAACCTCACGCTTGACATCGAGCTTGAACGTCCTTGCAACTATTTCCTCGATCTCTGCGGCTTCCCTCAGCTCTATCCGGTCTATCCCCCACTCCTCGACAGCTTCATGCTGCTCGATCCGGTCACGGGTACAACCAAGATCGACCAATCATGGTGCAAGCCCGGCTCGATCGTCAGCAATGGCCCTTTCAATCTCGTGCTCTGGCGATTCAAACGCGATATGCAATTCGCGCAAAACCCGCATTGGTGGAACAAGGCATCCCTCAACATCAAAACCATTTCGGTCCCCACTATCGATGATGCCAATGGCCAGGTCTTGGCCTTTCGTTCCGGCGCAGTTGACTGGATGAGCGATGTAGATGTTTCCTATCGCGGCGAAATGCTTCGCAAAAAAGCGGACTTCTACGCTGAGCACGCTGCGGAAATTGTGGCAATGCGTGCCAGGGGCCTCGATCAGGTCGAGATCGATCGGACGCTCCCCAGCGATCCACGCAACAAGATCATCGTCACTCCGGCCTTTGGCACGTACTACTACAACTTCAATTGCCGCGAACATTTGCCCGATGGCCGTGAAAATCCGATGCGAGATCCACGCGTTCGCCGAGCC
>SXOY01000268.1 GCA_005776545.1 Planctomycetia bacterium
GAAATAGACGCCCGACACGCCGGGCACCGCGAACAGGGCGGAGGCCAGCGGCGAGCGCTCGGCGCCCGAGGCGTCGCGGGCCTCGAAGGTGCCCTCGGGCAGCACGACCCGGCCGGGCAAATGATCCCTAAGGTTGTTGGAGTAATTCCTGCAAGGATCTCATCAACGCGATTGCCTCGCAAAGTGCTGCTTGATCGCACCGGAAAACCGCTGATCCAACATGTGTTTGAAGCGGCCTCGCGGGCAACAAGTTTGAGCCGGTTGATAATTGCAACGGATAGCAACGAGGTGTTGGAGGCATGCCGCGGATTTGGGGCAGAATGTCTTTTGACACGGGTAGATCATCCAAACGGAACGAGTCGGTTGGCTGAGGTTGCGGAGAAGTTGGAACTGGCAGACGATTCGATCGTGGTGAACGTGCAGGGTGATGAACCGGAACTTGAAGCGGGACTGATCGATGCGGGTGTGGAGTGCTTGAAGGAAGCAGATCCCAAGCGTTGTCCGGTTGCGACCGTCGCGTCACCATTTACTGATCGGCATGAGGTGGTGAAGGGGGCGACCGTGAAGGTCGTCATGCGTACCAATGGGACTGCATTGTACTTCAGCCGAGCTGCGATACCGCAGCAGCGAGCGGGCGGGACAAAAGAGCAGCAGCCCTTGCGGCACGTGGGCTTATATGTCTATCGACGATGGTTTCTGCGTACCTATCTCACGCTGGCCCCGACGCCCTTGGAACGGACGGAAATGCTGGAACAGTTAAGGATACTGGAGCACGGGTATGACATCGCGGTGACTGTGCGGCCGTCGAACCATTCTGGGATTGATACGGCCTCACAATATGAAGCGTTTGTTCGCCGCTATGTTGCGGCGAAGGAGCGAGACTCCCGACTACACTGAGTGCATGCACAGATTCACACGAGTCGGGATTGTCGCAGTCATTGCCATCGCGGCGGGTGCTGCGTGTTCGTGTTCAACATCGACCAGACCAGATGCGGATCATCCGTTGACTCGCATGCGGAATCCTGGGTTGAGCGTGAACAACCGTGTGGAAGCACTGGATGAAGCGTGGAAACTGGGCGAACCTGGATCTGCAGACCGGCAGATGACGCGAGAGGCGATGAAGGACTTGGTTTGGTCACCGGCAACGCCATTGGAACTTCGATTACGGATCATGGGGAAATTGCTGGATTCGACGCACGCTGATGAAGCAGCGGATGCGAAGAGCATGGCGAAGTTGATGCTGCCACGGGAACGCAGTCGAACGATGGTGACGTTGATCTCAGATGTCGCGGGCAGCCGCGGGTGGACGGATTTCATTCCAGCGCTTGTGAGAAGCTATAGCCAGTCCGTTGAAGGAGTAACCGACTCGCTGCGATCTGAACGAGTGGCGCTCGACAAACTTGCCAATGGGGTTGCGGTGGAGAAGCTCGTGTTCGATGTTTTTGTTTCGCCACCTCCTGCGGAAGAAACGTACGGTGTGAATTGGCAGGACCGGATGCGGACTGACGCGTGGGATTTGCTTGGTCGACTTGATGCAGATGGAACAATGCGAGTGAAGCTCGTTACTGAACTGGCTGCAAAGGGAGTGGGAAACGATGCAGTCTTGACGTGCCTGCAAACATGTTTTGCTGACTTGCGTGCAATTCCATTAACTGGGGAAGAGTTGAAGTGGGCGATTGCACTGCGCAACACAAAGAAGCCTGAGAATGTGACGTGGTGGGCCGAAGCGGTTGCCGCCGTTGCGAAGACGAACTTTGAGGTCACTGGCCCACTGCAACTTCGACATATTGAACCAATTCGATGGGCTGCGAATCATCAAAGCTCGTGGCTGACGCTTAGTCGCGGCGAACTGAAGTCAGAATTGCTGACGCGGCTGGAGAAGCGGGATAAGAACACGCGTTCGAATGAAACAGCCAATGCTGGAAGACCCTACCAGGAGCAAGTGGAAGCCTGGGATGACAAGCTCCGATGGGGTGATTTTCTGACGATCCTTGTGCTTGACGAAGCAATGAAGGAATCGACGCTGCCAGCTCAAATGCTGCGGCATGCGGAGCTTGATCGGCGCGACACCACCACTGAATACGGCGGAGTGCTTCGAGTTGCAAATATCTCTGAAGTTCCAGCACAATTCGCGGCGGTGTTGTACCCGCCGCGGCCGGCGCAACGGAGTGGGGATACGCAGTTCATCGCAAGTGACGACATGCTCGCGGCCAGTGATCGAACGCTGGCGCATTACCATTTCCATGCGCAGACCCCCAGCAACAGGATTTTTGCGGGGCCTTCACTCGCGGATATTCTGTACGCGCGACGGATGGGGCGTTCATGCCTTGTCTTCACATCTGTGAAAGATGGAGTTTTGGGAATCGACTATTACCAGCCCAACGGTGCGGTTGTGGATTTGGGAGAGATGAAGGGCATCGCCAAGTAGCGAGTTGATTCCAGAAACGTCCGGAAAACAGAATACTGAAAGATTTCTTTTCAAGTAGGCTTGAACTGTCGAACCAAGTTTGCGAGACTACCGAATCAAAGAGGTACGCGGGCGCTTTCGGTGCGCGTATCGATCGTTCTAGTTCTCGGACGCAACTGGTCTTGGTTGCGCCGCTTCAAGCAAAGACTTGGAAGAGGAGAGATTTGTGCTCAAGATTTTCAGCTCAATGAGTCGGTCGATGAAGGGATTTGCAAAGCCTGAAGTGCTCTGGACATCCGCGATTGGGGCAGCGGTCGTGACTGTTGCGGTCAGCCGAGCGACTATTCCGACAACGCTAAACGACTTTTTCGGTAATGGCTCTTTGCCAACAGAATTTCAAGAAATACTCGCTGATGCTCAGCTGTGCTGGTATTGCCACGGCGGATTTGAATCTCCGACCGAGCCACATTCAACGTGGTCGGCCAGCATGATGGGCCAGGCCGCTCGCGACCCCGCAATGTGGGCTGCATTGGCGATTGCGAATCAAGATGCGGATTATTCCGGCGAATGGTGCTTGAGATGTCACGTGCCGGTTGGCTGGATGAATGGTCGGTCGGTGCCGCCAGATGGCGCACAATTAGAGCCAATCGATTTCGATGGAGTTTCGTGCATCATTTGCCATCGAATGGTAGACCCTGTGTATACACCCGGGCAAAGCCCACCGGATGATGCGCAGATTCTGGATGACCTGACTTTCCCGCCGCTGGAACCGGGCAATGCAAGTTATGTCATTGATCCGCTGGATCGTCGGCGCGGTCCATTGGTGCTTGATGAGCAGTTCAATTTCCACGAATGGCGCCGAGCAGAATTCCAAGCATCAAAGAGCGAGCATTGCGGCACTTGCCATGAAGTATCGAATCCGGCATTCTCAAAGCAGCCCGATGGTTCGTACCGCCCGAATGCGTTTGACGCACAGCACCCAACACTGCAGCGTCAGGAGATGTTCCCACTCGATCGCACCTATTCGGAATGGAAGGCATCAGCCTTTGCAGATGCTCCGATTGACATGCAAGGTCGATTTGGCGGCGATGATCACGTTGTTTCGTCATGCCAAAGCTGCCACATGCCGACAAAAACCGGGTTTGTGTGCAATCCAATTCTGGCAAATGAACGCACCAACATGCCCCGCCACTTCTTTAACGGCGGGAATACCTGGGTCCTGCGGGCAGTAAGAAATCTGTATCCAGATGAAGTGACATCGCTTACCGCGGACACGGTCGCAGCTTCGATCGATCGCGCTAAAGCAATGCTGGGAGCGGCGGGAGACCTTGAACTCACGAAGGAATCTGGCCAACTCAAGGTGAGAATTATCAATCAGACAGGCCACAAGTTGCCAACGGGGTATCACGAGGGTCGCCGCATGTGGATCAACGTCAAGTTCTTTGACGCCAGCGATGCTGTGATTGCGGAAAGGGGCGCGTACGACAACATTACTGCTGTCTTGACCACCGCTGATACGAAGATCTACGAGAACGTACAAGGTATGGACGCGTTCATGGCGAACCTGACCGGAAATGCGGTTGGCGAGAGCTTCCACCATGCGATCAACAATGTGGTTGTGAAAGACAACCGGATTCCGCCGCGTGGATTCACAAATGCCGAGTTCGCGGCTGCACAGGCCTCGCCGGTCGGCGCGACCTATGCGGATGGGCAATACTGGGACGACACGAGCTTTGCAATTCCGCTTGACACCCGTCGCGTTGAAGTGCGAGTTTTCTACCAGACGACGTCCAAGGAGTACATCGAGTTCCTGGAGACTGAAAACACAACCAACGACGCCGGAACGATTCTGCGTCAGCAATGGGAATTGACGGGAAAATCTGAACCAGCGTTGATGGACCTGGGAGAGCTGGTTTTCTGTGCGGCCGATTACAATGCCGACGGCGTGATCGACTTCTTTGATTACCTTGATTATGTCGATGTATTCTCATCAGGAGGCCTGGGCGCAGACTTCAATTCCGATGGAATTGTCGACTTCTTCGATTACCTGGACTTCATAGCTGCTTTCAGCGCGGGCTGTCCATAATCTGATCGAAGCCTGAATTCGTGACTCTTGACGCTTCTTGAGAGCGTTGGATCACGACTATTGTCCCCCACCACATCCCTGACGGGAGATGGTGTGAATAGCTACAACCGCGGCGATTGTCACCCGTACAATGGGCGGTGTGGGTGTACACGTTGTGGACGCTCAGGGTTTGCATCTCCGGATTCAGGAAGGAACGCGCGATTGGCCATTTTTCCTTGGAAAAAGTCAGATGAAGACAAGGGCGCGTCCCTTGATCCGGCGTGGTCGGCTCAACCCGAGAAGGCGACGGTGTTTTTTGACCGCGCGAGGGACATGCTCGAAGCAGGGAACAACGAGTACGCGGTGCAACTTTGGCTTCGCGGCCTCAGATTTGAACCAACCAACATGGCGGCAATCAGTGGCCTGGCCCAGTCGATGGGTGCGTTCCTCAATGAAAATGGGAAGAAGTCGCTCAGCAAGGACACGCTCGCGGCCATTGAAGGCAAAGCTGAGATTGATAAGTACTTGAATTCACTGATTGACTGGATGCTTCGCCCCAAAGACCCCGGATATGCGGTTCGTGCCGCTGAACTGGCGGCGAAACTCGGATTCATCGAACCAACACGTTGGATCGCTGAGCGAGCATTTGGACTGAACCTTTCAGACAAGAAACCACGCAAAGATCTTTTCCTGAAGTTGTCAGAGTGTTTTGCGGCGGTCGGCTCATTTGATGTTTCAATTCGTGTGGCGGAAGAGGCGCTGAAGCTCAATCCGGCTGATGCCGAATTGGCAGTAAAAATTCGCAACCTTTCCGCACAGTCAGCGATGAGCAAAGGTGGCTACGCAAATACCGGAGAGGCCGGCGGTTTTAGAGCGAACGTCAGAGATGCTGACAAGCAGCGGATGCTGGAGGAATCTGACAAACTGGCAAAGTCTGGCGACACCCTTGATCGACTGATTGCTGGCGCCAAGGCAGACTATGAAGCAAGACCCAGTGACATGGCGGCACTGCAGAAATTCACTCGACTTCTGCTCGACCGCGGCACGCAGGTTGACGAAAACACAGCACACGACATTTTGATGCCCGCGTATGTTGAGTCCCAGCAGTTCAGCCTGCGCCAAATGGCTGGAGATATCCGGATCAAGCAGGCCCGGCGAAAAGTGACCGAAGCCAAACAAATGCTAGAGTCAGCTCCCGATGACTCCATGGTTCGCTCGATTTTTGACAGCGCCAATGAGGATCTTGCCAATCTTGAGATTGCCGAATACCGAATTCGCTTGGACGCCTACCCAACCGACACAAGCATCAAATTCGAACTTGGCCGCCGGTATTTTGAAAGCAACCACTTTGGCGAGTGCATCGAGTTCCTTCAACAAACCCAGACGGACCCGAAGTTTCGAGTTGGTTCCTTGAGCATGTTGGGCCAGGCTTTTTTGAAACTGGACTATGTCCCCGAGGCTATCGAGATGTTCCGGCAGGCGGCGGATCTTCGAGACCAGTCTCCGGAAGTTGAGCTTGAACTTAAGTACTTGCTATTGTGTGCTTTACAACACCGGGCTGAAACGGATCGCGACCTTGCATCAGCCGAAGAAGCGGAAAAAGTCGCTAGTGCGATCACGATCAAGCAGTTCAGCTTCAAGGATGTCAGAACTCGCCGCGATACTGTGAAAAAGCTCATCTTGGCAATAAAAGGCGGGTAAGCCCGATCGCTCGGTCCCGGCTTCGCAACCGGTACCTGAACTTTTCAATTTCCCAGAACTAAGAGATTGTGTCCCCAACAGGCCCCGACATCCGATAGGAACAATGTCTGGCGGGCTTCCTTTGCATTTCCAGCATCAGGAAGCATGTATGTGGGGGTTTTTCATGCGCATTATTGCGATAATCAACCAGAAGGGTGGATGTGGCAAAACCACTTCCGCAATCAATCTGTCGGCCATTTTCGCCAGACGTGGACTCCGGACATTACTGGTTGACATGGACCCACAGTCGCATTGCGCTGTCGGACTGGGCATTCCTGAGAGCAGGTTAGATTACGACATTGGCGACGCGCTCCTGCATGGCGATTCGAAGCGATTCGATTTCTCGCGGATTGTGTGGCCCGCTGCAAGGAACCTCGATCTGGCACCAAGTCGGATGCGGCTCGCTGGCCTTGAAGCACGGGCCGGAGGACTTGCTGACAAGCCGGACCGGGAACAACGTCTGGCGATGGTGCTGAGCAAACTCAAGAATCAATATGATGTTGTATGTATTGATTGCTCGCCATCAATCGGTCTCCTCACTTTCAATGCTCTGGCCGCCGCCAACATGGTGCTTGTTCCCGTTGAAACCGGATTCTTCTCACTTCAAGGTGCGACTCGTCAGGTAAACACCGTTCGCTCAGTATCGAAGCGAATGGGCTCTACATTGCCAGTGTGGATTCTGCCAACGATTCATGATGAGAGCAGCACGATCGCGGGCGATTTGCTGGAGGAACTCCGCCGCCGCTTCGGGCAACGCGTCATGCCGACCGTGATTCGCCGAGATCCGCGGCTGCGCGAAGCGGCCGGGTTTGGCCAGCCCATCGTTGATTTCGACAGCAACTCCATTGGCGCCGGCGATTACACTGAAGCCGCGAACTGGTTGCTCGAACAAGTGCTGACCCCTGGAGCAATTGAGGATGATGGTCCTGTTGAAGACGGCGACCTGTATGCATCAACAGCGATAAGTGAATCAGATTCTGCTGATCCACCAGTAGTGGAAATCACGGATGGTTTCCGCCAGGCAGCATCAATTCGGCAGGAACTTATTGCGGCAATTCAACCGCCCGAAGTGTTGATGAACCGCGCTGAAGAACTCGCGCAAAGGGCACGCTCGCTCACCGCCAAGTCAAGCAACGTCCGCTCCGCAGCGATAGCAGAAGCCGAACCGGTTTCACATTCGGCGGCGACGTTAGACAAGCCTTCGGAAATAGTTGAATACACGCAACGACGCACTGGGCACCAGACTCTGACGCTCGAAGAGTCGCGTAAACCAGAGATGATTCCAACTGGTGTGGCATTGCTTGGTGTGCGTTCCACGCGACAGGGCGTTCTCTTTGTCCAGCCGGCGTCCATTGGGGAAAAAGTGTCTATTGCAGGGGACTTTAATTCATGGTCGGCAACAAGTGCCACCATGAAGCTGAATCACACACTCGGTGTCTTTGAGCTTACCCTTAAACTCCCTCAAGGGCGGCACCAATATCGCCTCGTGGTCGATGGCTCGTGGATGGCAGACCCGCACAATCGCAAC
Organism: Planctomycetia bacterium; assembly: GCA_005776545.1. Next base: position 7,741 of record SXOY01000268.1, read on the forward strand.
CGGCAGACCAATCCGTTTGGTGAACCAAATAGCGTGATCGAAGTACCCTAATTGCAAGGCGGAGCCTCAATGTCAAACTCAAATGATCCAAAGGGTGGACCATTAAGCCCTGGTCAATTGCGCCCAAAGGCAACGGCACCACGAGCGCCGGTTTCCATTGAGCTTACCAACGAGTCTGAGAGCGACGCGATCACTGAGTTGTTTCTTGGCGAAGGATCTGCTGTTCCGGCGAGCCAGACCATACCCAGATCAGGCAAGCTCGCCGAACCGCATACAGCATGGAAAGTTGTGGGCCGAGCTGAAGACATGGAAGTTGAAGAGACTCCAGTTGTTTCGCCAATGCAGCCATTTGAATCGATTTCACCGATACAACAAGCAACACAATCACATTTGATTGAAGCAATCGTCCAGGGTCATTTGCCGGTCTACGCCGCAGGCTGGATTCCGCAATACGCGAAAGCTCGCGCGGAAGAAGTCCGGAGTGCGGTCATACTCGTTCGAGTTCGCCAGGGCAATGCGAGTGTTGAATGCGTGTTTCCTTCGGGCACACCGTCTATTTCGATGACACCATCAGACTCGGTCGCCGCAGCGATTTCGCTTGCCGCTGGAATGGGGGCAAAGTATTGGATTATTCAGACAGATGCAGTAAACGAGCCTGCTCTCTGGCAACTTGAAGATATTAATCGAATCACCATTCTCACAGGTGCAGATGAAACCGCGCTGGTTGCGTGTTACAGGACACTCAAGGGGATTTCTCAAACTACAAGCACAGACTCAGAGACAGAGATTCATGTTGCAGTTCTTGGAGCAACCCCAGAGAAAGCTGCCCATGCGATTGATCGCGTTTCTCGGGCTGGAGACAATTTTCTTGGCCGCCACGTTTCAGGCTCCTTAGCCTCGGCCAAGATCGGAGCCGGCACAGCCTCGGTTCTCTATCGATCATCTTCGGATCACACCACGATCGAGGAAGTCATCGACACAATCTTGAAGCTTGGCAAGTTGCAATCCCCTCCCGCCGCAAATTCAACAGCCGCTTCAAGCGTTGGATCAAGAGAAAGAGCCGTCCAACATGAGATGGCAGCTCTGCGAGAACTGCAGCGACACACTGCTGAACACACGCCATGTGTTGAGCACATTGAAACACCGGAAACACAAGATTCATGTGCTCAGCCCAAAACGAACACAACCGAAGTTGAGAATGAAACGGACATTCAACCAATCGCACCCGTGAGTCGCCCGACTTCGCTCGTGGCGATGATTAACGACATCGATGCAATCGGCATCACATGTCCTATTGCTGGCGGCGTGGAATTTGGTATTGCACCCGATGGTCGACTGCACCTTGTTGCCCATGTAGATGGAGAGTTGAACTCCGGACATCCATCCAATCAATCCCGGGCCATTGAGGATCTTATGGTAGCCGCCGCCTGGGCAACCTCACACGCTGGCCTGCTTCTGTCGGCACATACATCTATTCGTCTTGATGAGACTGACCATGCACCGATTCTCCATGTGGTCACGACAAAACCACGCGAAGCCCGTCGCTTGCTTGATACGAACATCCGCGTACATCTTGTTCTACCGCCACAGGATGAAACCTGGATTTCAATGGAACTGAATTAAGCACACCTAGTCGCTTCTGTTCAATCTTCCACTTCCCACAGACTCTCCACTTCAACACACGCCCCTAGCGGCAGGCTGCTGGAACCAACTGCGGCCCTGGCATGTTTTCCGGCATCACCAAATATTTGCACGACACACTCGCTGGCGCCGTTTGCGACCAACGGATGCTCAATAAATTCTTTGTGACAAGCCACAAAAACGCCCAGTCGCACACATCGTTTCACTTTGTTCAATGACCCGACAGCATCTTTCAAGACCGCCAGCGCGTTTAAAATGCACTGCCTTGCCGCCAATTTGGCATCAGTTGCTGAAACAAAGTCGGGATTTTCCCGCATTGATCCAGGGTACACAATTCCCGCAAACCGAATCCCCCCATCGGCAACGGGAATTTGACCTGCGATAAACACAAGATTTCCAGTTCGCACAAATGGGACATACGCAGCAACGGGCCTGGGTGGTGTCGGCAGCGTAATTCCAAGCTCAATAAGGGTTTCTTCTGGGCTCAATGTCAGATCTCCATCACTTCTTTTCAGGTGCAACTTCTGTCGGCTTTACATCGGCTTCGAGCAGCCATCGTTCGACATCATTTCCGGTAATATCAAGAGTGGAAACGAGCTTTCCATCTTTGTCAAAAATCTGTATTTTTCCACCTTTCACCGGCGTTGTTTCAGTCCAAAGATCTTTGGGCTTATGAGCTTGGCTCTGTCCTGCTTCGAGCACCTCGACCCGACGCTGTGCACGAATGAGTTCTTTGGTCAGTCGTTCTTCAAATTGGCGTGCTTTACCCAATTCTCCACTGGCGACTGCGGTTCCAGAATCTTCAACGCCCGTGGATTTCCATTCACCGGACCGAATCTTGAGCTGGACGGCTTTCACAGCGGCAGTCAACTGTTTATCTTTCATAGCGCCGAGCACCCAGTCACAATCAGCCCAGTTTCCTGTAACAGCTTCGCCATTGTTCTTTCGAATGACATCCAACGTACGTCTGGCAATGAGCATTTCCAGTTCTTCATCCTCAGTCACGGGCACATAGAAACCCTTAGACGGGTCAACACCCCAGACTGGCGAATCGTCTTTGCGATGAATGCTGCGGCCGCTGGGAAGGTAATAACCGCCTTGGGTGATCTTTACTTCGCCGCCGCCGTGTTCGACGGGGAAAACGCTTTGGACCGAACCTTTGCCAAAGCTGCGACTACCAACCACAATGGCTCGATTATTCTCTACCAGTGCCCCTGAGAGCACTTCGCTGGCAGATGCCGATGAGCCATTCAATAAGACCGCAACAGGGAAGTCTGGCAGTGTTCCAGCGGCATGAGCAGTCGCGGCCTGATCCTTCTGGCCGCGAGCCTTGGTCGACACGATGGTGCCGTCGTTCAGGAACATATCTGCAATTTCAATCGCTTCATCAAGCAGACCACCGGGGTTATAACGAAGGTCGAGTACCAATCCCTTTAGCTCCCCTTTCTCGGCACCGATGCTCGTCAGCGCTGCTGCAATCTCCTTTCCACAATCGGGAGTGAATTGGGTTAGCCGCAAATACGCAATCTTGTTTGCCGGGTCTATCAGATACTGCCACGATTCCGGATCATTGGGATCGCGATGAAACCCTTTCAGAGATCGGCTCTTGATATGCGCCCGCGTAATATCCAACGCGATCTTCTCGCCCTTACGCTCAATGCTGAGCTTCACCACGGTGTTCGGCTCTCCCAGCAAGAGGGCAATGCAATCATCTACCGACTTCCCTTGCGTAGACACACCGTTAATCTCGGTGACGCGATCATCGGGCATGATTCCGGATTTATACGCGGGCGAATCTTCCATCGGCGAAACAATCGTCAACCAGCCCTCGACCAAGTTCACGGATGCCCCAATTCCAACATATTGCCCCGTGAGGTCTTTTTCAAAGCCGCGACGTTCTGACTCGGGAACATACACCGTGTACGGATCATCGAGCGCCTCGATCATTCCACGAATCGCGCCATCCTGCATCTTCTTATCATCAGGCGTGTCTCGGAAGTGTTTCGACAACAGCATCCGAGTATCCAGAATCGGGTCAAAAAAACGGTATTCGTTCTTTCGCGTCAGCGCAATCGCTGAGCCAAAAACTGCGCCAGCCAGTACCGTCAACAGTGCGATATCAAACCACAGGCGTGAACGTGCAAACACCGTAGAACTCCCTTGTATGTGGCCCTTGAGTGCAGCAATAAGCGTAGTCGCCTGCGATCACACACGCCAAATCATCGCGCCGATTCCATGAACTTCGAGATGTCGGCTTACCGGCGTTTTTCAATGATCTTCAATATCGCATCCGCCGCGGCGATCTGCACAGATTCCTCCGCATCAGCCAGCAACTGCTCCAGAGCCGCGAGATGCTCCGGGTTTCCGCTTGCCCCCAGAACCGCCGCCGCCTGTTTGCGGTAGGTCACGTTGGTATCAGTGAGATGATCAAGTGCGAGCGATGCGGCATCGGTTTCCCCCAGACGGCACAACGCGGTAGCGATGCACATCTCGACATCTGCAGGCAGTCGATTCCCCGCCTTGTCTTTGTACATTGCCAAATTGGTGAGGTGGGCGATCGCGCCGCGATCGGCAAGCTGGCCGAGAATCTGTGCCGCCAATGCGGTAGATTCCAGTTCCTCTGGTCCACCATACAGGGCCGCCCGAATGCTGTCTACCTGTGCACCATCGCCGAGCTTTACCATTGCTTCGGAGAGTTGCAATTGAAATGCCTTGTTTTCGGCTTCAGTTGCCAAGTCGATCTTTTCACGCGAGGCCTGACGAATCAGCCCAAGTGCTGATTTGTTTCCGATCTCACCAATGACAAACGCAACATGTGCCCGCACACGCGGCGATGGATCGCGCAGCAACAATGTTGCCAGCGGCGTCTGATCAACCGTTTGTCCGTTAGTTGTCAATGCATAAAACGCTGCTGCCCGTACAAAGCCGGAGTCATCCTTCAGCATCGGCTCCACTTCGGCTGCGAGCGATTTCAACTTCCGCTTCCCGATTGTCATTGCAGCCACTGTGCGGACGCCCTGATTCTCATCTGTCAGCCCTTTTGCGATTGTGGCTTTGAGGCGATCTGGGACATTGCCGCTTGCCTCAAGCGCATTCGCACGAACCTCAGCACTCTTGCTCGTTGCTAGTTTCTCGGCAATCGCAATGGCCCTCTCTCGCAACAACCCGATTGCAGCTGTGTCAAGTTTTGCGACCTTTGGAGTTGCTTTCAGAACCGCCGGTTTCTCGGGTTGACCGATTGCAGAGAGCGCAAGTCCGGCGACGGCTAGTAATGCAAGTGTGTTGATTCGAACTCGGCTCATTGCGATCTCCCATCGATTTCTAAGGACGCTAGCGATACGAGAAGGACGACAGCAAGTTCGGCATAATCGCTGCCTTTCGTCTACTCTCTGAGTCCTGGGAATTCACTTCACGCCGATGGCTTGTCGATTTCCGAACAACCCCCACACGAACAGACTGAACATTCCGGCAAGAATGACCCACGGGGTCACCCAGCCGCCTTTCATATAGACCGTTTCGGCGCTTCCGACGGGAATCAGCAATCGAACCAGGAGAACACCGGCCTCCCGAGCTGTCGGCGCCTCAAACCCCGCCTCCGCTTCAATAAACTCGCCATTGCGAGCGATGGCACAACTAATCCCAGTATTGGCGCACCGCACTACCGGCAACCCTGTCTCAATCGCCCGCCAGCGCGCCAATTGAACATGCTGCTCGCGTGTTCGATCGCTCTCGCCAAACCACCCATCATTTGTCAACGTCACCAATACGTCGGCACCTCTCGCCAGTTTCCTGACAGTGGCCGCATCTGCAATCTCAAAACAGATTGGCGTCCCGATCATTATCTCTCGTTTGGTATCCGCATTCTTACCCGATGTGTCTTTGACGGGCACCGAAACGGAGAGTTGCACCGGCTGCTTCCCCTCCGCGAGGTCAAAGCTCATGCCATTGGCGCCAAACGCGAGCAACTGTTTCTGCAACCAGGGCCAAGCTCGGATGTATGGCATGTACTCCCCAAACGGAGTCAAATGAAGTTTGTTGTACTGTTCCGCCTGAACTGTGCCGTCTTTCACAACAAACGCACTGTTGTATCGCCTGTCGTATTC